>JAAYJY010000015.1 GCA_012522705.1 Syntrophomonadaceae bacterium
CGATTGGGGCGGGATTTGAACTCGGGATGGAACTGACATCCGACAAACCAGGGATGTTCCGGGATTTCTATTATTTCGACCAGATCCTTGTCCGGGTTTATGCCGCTTATCCTCATCCCCTTGCTTTCTAATAGATCCCTGTATTGGTTATTGATCTCATAACGATGGCGATGCCTTTCCTTGATATCCGCCGTTCCATATGCGCCCATTACCTTGGACCCCAGTTCGAGGTGACAATCATATACCCCCAGGCGCATTGTGCCGCCCTTATAGTCCATGCTCTCCTGTTCCTCCATGAGATGAACTACCGGGTGGGGGGTAAATGGATCGAATTCTATACTGTTGGCGCCTGGAAGTCCGCAAACAGTACGCACAAACTCGATTACCGCACACTGCATTCCAAGGCAGATCCCCAGGAATGGTATGCCCCGTTCTCGGGCATATCCAGCCGTGGCAATCTTGCCTTCGATCCCCCGCTCGCCAAACCCCCCCGGAACCAGAATGGCATCCACCCCTTCCAGAAGGGCAGCGGTGCCTTGTCTCTCGACTTCCTCCGCATCTATCCAGCAGATATCGATTTCACAATTATACTGGAATCCGGCATGCTTCAACGACTCAACTATACTAAGATAGGCATCCGGTAGTTCAACATACTTTCCTACCAGCCCCAAGGTGATTCTCTTGTCTAGGTGCTGAATGCGATTGACCATCTCTTCCCATTCGGCCAGATCTGCTTCCTGGCAAGCGAGCCCCAATCGCTTGATAACTTCGCGGTCCAGCCCTTCCTGAGCCAGCATTAAGGGCACTTCGTATATAGAATGAGCATCACCCAACTCGATGACCGCTTCTTTGTCCACATCACAGAAGAGGGCCAGCTTGGCCTTAATGTCATCCGACAGGGGTTTGACCGTACGGCACACCAAAATATCCGGCTGTATCCCGATGCTGCGCAGTTCTTTCACGCTATGCTGAGTGGGTTTGGTCTTAAGTTCTCCGGCTGCCTCAATATAAGGGACAAGGGTGACGTGAATGTACATGACCCGGTCCTTGCCCAGATCAAATTTCAGCTGGCGGATTGCTTCCAAGAAGGGCAGAGACTCGATGTCTCCAACCGTACCACCGATTTCACTTATCACCACATCGGGATCTGCACTATTCTCGATGGCGACGACCTTTTCTTTTATTTCATTGGTCACATGCGGTATGACCTGGACCGTCTGCCCCAGATAGTCCCCCCGCCGTTCTTTGTCCAACACCGTCTGATAAATGCGCCCGGTGGTACAGTTAGAAAGTCTGGTCAGATTCTCATCCACAAACCTCTCATAATGTCCCACATCCAGATCGGTCTCCGCTCCGTCATCAGTAACATATACCTCTCCATGCTGATAAGGGCTCATGGTCCCGGGATCTACGTTTATGTATGGATCAAATTTTTGTAAGGCTACCTTAAGCCCGCGGCTCTTCAGCAACCTGCCTAGGGATGCGGCTGTAATACCCTTGCCCAGAGAGGAAACGACGCCACCGGTAATAAAAATATACTTTGTCACTTATGCGACCTCTCTTTCCCGAATCGTATCCAGTCTATAAAATTTTAGCCCTCCCGGATGAGGCTGGTCAACTAGAAAGATAGTCAAGCACGACCACCTTGGTTTGGTTGCCCAAATGCTCGGAAGTAACTTCCAAAAACGGTCTTTTTATCACATCATCATAAAAAGATGTGAAATGTTCAAGGGATGGCAGGGGAAATGATAGATGGGGTGTCGATAAATGCATGGGGATGACTATCTTAGGCCGGAGAGCCGCCACCAGTGCTTCCGCTTCCCCCGCATCGATGGTATAAGTCCCTCCCACGGGCACCATCAGAATATCGACAAGCCCGATCTGCTCTAATTGGGCCGGATTCAAAGGATGCCCCAAGTCACCGAGATGAACCAAGCGGAGCCCTTCGGTAGTAATTATGAAAATGATATTGGCCCCTCTTTTCCGGCCCTTCTTTTGATCGTGATAAGAGGCGATCCCTTCCAATCTTATCTCACCGATATCTGTATTGCCTATATCACGCACTACCCGGGGACTTCCCTGTATGGTCTCAAGCGCATTATGATCCCAATGATCATGGCTTATCGTGACAATATCAGCTTTTTGTGATTTCAGAGGATAGCCCAGTTCCGCATTGAAAGGATCGGTGACTATCTTTTTCCCCGCTGCTTCAATAACAAATGAAGCATGTCCCCGCCACCATATCTTCATTCTATACCTCTCTGTATATTTTACTGGCATCGAAGTACCAATAGCCGTCGCCCTGATAAATCAAGCGATTGTCCAGATTGATTCTGGTATAGATAGAGGTCAGGGTGGGGACGTCAGCCGGTCGACCCATCCGCTGGGCGATCAGTTGGGTCAATTCAGAATAGAATATGGGCTCCTTGCGCTCCGCCAGTATTTCCAGTGCCCAATCAGCTTCACTTTTCTTCCTGACTTGCATAAGATACCTCCTACATTTGATCCGGTGCTGACACACCGATAATACTCAGTCCATTTCTGATGGTAATTCCAATGGTCTCCATTAACAACAACCGGGCATCCTGAAGAGCTCGGTCTTCGTTCAATACCCGATGGTGATTATAAAAACTATGGAACAAGCCAGCCAAATCCAACGCGTAGCGGGCGATCCTTTGGGGAGCCAAGGTGCGGGCGGCTACACTGATTTCCTGCGGAAAATCGGCTATCTTTCTCAGGATTTGGAGCTCTTCCGGTCCGAATGCCGTGCAATCCACTTCACTGGGAGGCTTTAACTCGAACCCAGCCGCTTTAGCCTGCCGGAATATACTCTGGATGCGGGCATGGGCATACTGGACATAGTAGACCGGGTTTTCCTGACTCTTTTCTTTGGCTAGATCAAGGTCGAATTCCATCTGGCTGTCCGCACTGCGCATCACAAAGAAAAACCGGGCGGCATCCTTGCCCACTTCTTCGATCAGTTCATCCAGAGATACGGTGGTCCCAGTGCGCTTGGACATGCGGACTACTACCCCACCCCGGTACAGGCGTACCAGTTGCATAAGCAATATCTCAAGCCGGTCGGGATCATATCCCAGAGCCTGAATGGCGCCCTTCATCCGGCTCACATGACCGTGATGGTCTGCCCCCCAAACATTGATGACCCGGTCAAAGCCCCGATCGAATTTGTTTTTATGGTAAGCGATATCAGCCGCAAAATAGGTGGGCAAACCGTTAGCCCGTACCACTACCTCATCCTTTTCGTCACCGAAAAGGGTAGACTTGAACCACAAGGCCCCGTCTTCTTCATATATATAGCCCTTTTGGCGCAGTTCATCGAGAGCCTGGGTCACCTGTCCCCCTTCGTGCAAGGTCCTTTCGCTGAACCAAACATTATATTGGATGCCGAAATTAGCCAGCGTGTTCTTTATATAGGCCATTTTTTCTTTTAAAGCATAGTCTACTACAAAGGCCTGCCGGGTCAGCGGTTCCATGGACAGCAGCTTGTCATTATACTCGCGGATAATGTTCTTTACCGTATCGACCACGTCTTGACCGGCGTATCCTTCATCGGGAAATTCAATTTTGGCCCCCATCAACTGAAGATACCGGGCTTCCAAGGATTGCCCGAATATCTCTATCTGGTTGCCGGCATCGTTGATATAAAACTCCCTTTCCACATCGTAGCCGGCAAAAGCCAGCGCATTAGCCAGGCTATCACCGATAGCCCCTCCCCGGGCATTGCCCATATGAAGATTGCCAGTCGGGTTGGCGCTGACAAACTCCACCTGCACCTTTTGGTTCTGGCGTTCACCACTTCCATATCTGTTGCCCATGCTCACTACCAAAGCTGGGATTCTATAGAGCCAGGACTGATCCAGATAGAAATTGATAAACCCCGCCCCGGCTACATCCATCTTGGCGAGCTCCGGTACATAGCTAAGGTCAATCTGCCCTACAACTATTTCCGCTATCTTGCGTGGCGCCTTCTTGGCTTGCCGAGCCAAGAGAAGAGCTACGTTGGTGGAAAAATCCCCATGCTCTTCATCACGCGGCACCTCTATTACAAAATTGGGTAGACTATCGAAGTGAAACATACCCGTTTCCCGGGATTTCTCCAATGCTGTCAGCACCAGACGGGTCAATCCGTCCCGAATAGTTTGTATCGGATCCATCGAGGTCCTCCTTAAATACCATCAAATAAGTTTAGCGTATTCTCCGGTTTCGGTTTGATTATTAGCTTGCCACCCTGGCCTTTCTTAATACCTCTGCCCCAACCTGGAGAGCGGATTATTAGCGCTTCCCGCTCTGTCCAAAAAAGATAAACCTAACCATAAATCGGTCCAGTCTCATCTCACATTCCTTGCCCAGCCAGTGAAAACCAGCGGAATAAAAACCCACCCAATTAGCTACGTTCACATGCCAGACGATCCTTGACATTAAGATATATTCGCTCGCTAAAACCTGCCAATCGTACAGGCGCAGAGCCTTCCCATCCAGTTGATTGTCAGCGACAGTTCGTTCAATGCCCGAAGAGTCTGGCGTTTATTCCCTTGATTTCGTATCGAGCGGCATCTTTTCGTTTGTTGAACTTACCGAGTGCTTGCCAGTAATCATCATCAGCAAAGGCCTGAGTTCTCAATACTTCAATCAATCCATAGTTGTTGGGCAGCCTTGATACGAAAGGTCTCTGCTGCTGGTTTGGGAGTTTAAGTTAGTCGGCGTTATCAGGGCACTGCCCGCCACATAAAGCGGTTTATTCTTGCTTGGCTCAGGCATCATTTTTTCAATCTGCCGGTATTTTTCTAAAAGCTCTTTGTTCCAGGCTTTATCATCTTTGTCCCCATCTTCCAGTGCGCCATCAAACGGAATGCCTTCCTGCTTCACTATGAGACCGTATAGAAATTGTTGCAGATCTGGACGATGGGCTTTGCTAAAGCCAAAGTTAATGGATAGATCGTCTTCTTCCCTAGTTTAGTCGTTGCCATAGACTGAAATTGATGTAGTATCGGCATGCATGCTCTTTATTTCAAC
>JAAYJY010000176.1 GCA_012522705.1 Syntrophomonadaceae bacterium
ATTTTAATGTTTAAGGGGTGTGACGATGGATTTCTTCTTCGCCATCCTTAAGGAAATGGGGCGGGTGCTGGTGAATAACCTGACATCCCCCTCTTTTCTATTTCTGTATCTCCTTCTTTTTGGATTGGTAGCTCTGCAGTACCGGAGGCTGCAAACTACCTCCGCATCCATGCTGCCCTGCAGCCAAAACATCTATATGCGCACCGCCTTGGTATCCACGTTGTTGGGCTTGGGGGGCGGTTTAGCTGGCAGCCTGGTGCTAATCTTGTTGGGGGTGGACCTGACCGACATTGCCGTGGGACAGATGTGGTTGACAGCCTTCCTCTTGATGCTTATTAAACCTCGGTTTTTGTGTTTCGCTTACGCGGCAGGGGTGATCAGTGCGGCTAGTCTGATGACAGGATATCCGACCGTCAATATACCCCAATTGATGGCTTTGGTGGGAGCGTTGCATCTGGTTGAGAGCCTGTTGATTTTCATCAGCGGTTCAATAAGCTCATGGCCGGTCTATATAAATAAAAATGGGAGGATGCGGGGTGGTTTTAATCTGCAGCAATTTTGGCCGATACCCTTGGTGGCGTTGATAACAGTAGGGGTAATCGAACCCCGGGGAGCAATTATGACCCCGGAGTGGTGGCCCTTGCTGCGAGAGGGGACCAGCCTCGGCACGAGTCACACCTATATCTTGATACCGGTCCTGGCCATACTGGGCTATGGGGAGATAACCACCACCAATTCACCGGCCCAAGCTGTGCGAAAATCTTCCCGGCATTTGCTCATTTACAGCATCGGGCTTATTGTATTGGCGGTGCTGTCATCACGTTATAGCCTGCTGTTGCCCTTGATAGCACTATACAGTCCCCTCGGGCATGAAATGGTTATATGGATAGGTATGAAATCGGAAAACCGGCCGGCTTTGTTCACATCTCCGCCCCAAGGAGTGATGATCCTGGACGTAGTGCCGGGGACTCCGGCTCATGCTCAGGGGTTGCGTTCGCGCGACATACTCCTGACCGCGGGCGGGGAACCCGTCAATAGTTATCAAGAGCTTCTCAACATATCCGGTCAGTCGGGGAAGACCCTGCTGCTGGAAGTGTCACGCCACCGGCAACAATTCTCGCGGCGCTTGAAATTAAGGGAAGATAAAGCTATCGGGATCATACCCGTTCCGGATGACGGGACCCAGCGGTATTTGTGCCTCGCCGATGATGGGATTTTCGCCGTGGTAGCCCGCCTATGGCATAAAATCAAGCATTAGCGGTTCACCTCCAAACGGCACTTCGAATATATTAGAAGAAAATTGGTGAAGAGGTGGCCGTTTTGGGCAAACGGGGGAACACCCGCTACAGTTTTGTCAGCAGTTTTACCAACCTGGGATTTAGAACCTTTGTCCCCGATCTAATAGATGGGATTAGGAAAGTATTCATTCTAAAGGGAGCACCGGGAACAGGCAAATCGACATTCATCCGTCTGGTTGGCGAAGCCCTGTCTGAACAAGGGTATGACATAGAATACTGGGTTTCATCCCTGGACCCGGTAACGCCGGACGGAGTATATATCCCCCAACTGGATGCGGCGGTTATCAACGGCAGTCTGAAAATTCCGGTGGACCCTCAATACCCACAGATCCGGGAGATCATGATCAATCTGGGTGAATACAGTGAGGGCATTGCAGCGGGGGATTCCCGGACCGTCATTGAACTGCTGGACTGTATAAAGGCATCACAGGAGCAGACAATTCGCTTTGTACAGGCAATCACCGAGGCCAGACAAGTGATTCGGCATTTCAACAACTCCCACCTGGATATGGCAGCCATCCAGGCGCTTATCAATGAAATATGCGGACGGATCATGGATCACCGTACAGCGGAGAGACACTATTTTGCTCGTACCATAACCCCTGATGGTATGGCTGACTATATAGATGACTTGAGCCGCGAATGTCAAAAACGGTATATATTTAAAGGTGGCCCGGGAAGCGGCGGATCGATCATTATTGCTCATCTGATAAAACAGGCTCGGCAGAAGGGCTACGCGTTGGAATACTACCATTGCGGCATGGAGTATGATCAATTGGTGATGGTTATAATCCGCAGCCTGCAAGTGGCTCTTATTGAGACTGACAAGGTAGATATAGAGTTCCGCCAGGGTGACAAGGTGGTGGATATGCAGAAGTTCCTGGACATAGACAACGGCGATCCGTTCTGCCTTAATAGCAGCGAAACCGGCCGGCGCTGCGAAACCTTGCTTCTCCAAGCCCAGCAGGAGTTGGTCAATGTGCAGAAGCAAACGCGGCTGGTGAAAAAGTACTATTGTGAAGCCATGGATTTCGAGAGGCTGGACCAGAAACGGGCCGAGGTCATCAAGGATATCCTGAAATCAGGATAATTGGAGTAGGTGACCATTTTACTCGGCGGTATGCTATAAGCGGATGATGCCCGCAGCAAAATGCAGTCGCCAAATGCAGCTGCCAAATATGACCAGACCAGTTATATTACCCGTATTTCAACGGATCACGTTCATCGGCGAGACAGGTTAGTGCTGGTCGACAATGTGAGGCTAAGGGGGAAACGGTTTTTTTGTTGTACCTATAGTATAATAAGCTGATATCCTCAAAAATATAAGGAGCCGCCATGCAGGAATTCAGAATAAATTCGGATTATGTACCCACTGGTGATCAACCCGGGGCTATCAGGCAGCTGGTAGAGGGGCTGCGGCTGGACTACCGGGACATGACCTTGTTGGGGGTGACCGGTTCGGGCAAGACCTTTACCATGGCTCAGGTTATCCAAGCGGTGCAGCGGCCCACCCTGGTCATGGCACCTAATAAAACCCTGGCCGGGCAGTTGTTCTCGGAATTCAGGCAGTTTTTTCCCGACAATGCGGTAGAGTACTTTATCAGCTATTATGATTATTACCAGCCGGAAGCCTATGTTCCCCATACCGATACTTATATCGAAAAGGACTCATCCATAAACGATGAAATAGATAAGTTCCGTCATTCTGCCACCGCCTCCTTGTTGGAGAGGCGGGATGTAATCATCATCGCCAGTGTTTCCTGCATATATGGTTTGGGAGCACCGCAGGACTACTATGAAATGGCGATTTCCCTGCGTCCAGGCGCCCAGTTGTCTCGGGAGCGGCTCTTGCACCAGCTGGTGGAAAACCATTACGAACGCAATGATACTACCTTCTTCAGAGGTAATTTCCGGGCTCGGGGGGATGTGGTGGAGATATTCCCGGCCTCCTCATGGGACAAGGCCCTGCGGGTAGAGTTTTTCGGCGATGAGATCGAGCGCATCCTGGAGTATAAGCCAATAACCGGGGAGGTCCTGGGCAAACAGCTGCATGCCATGGTATTTCCAGCCTCCCATTTCGTGACCACCCGCGACAATATGCTGGCGGCGGCGGAGGAGATTGAGTCTGAACTAGCCGTGCAGGTAGAGAAGTTCCAAAAGGAAGGCAAACTGCTGGAAGCGCAGCGCATCGCCCAGCGGACCAGGTACGATCTGGAGATGATTAAAGAAATCGGCTATTGCAAGGGGATAGAGAACTATTCCCGTTATATCACCGGGCGCCAAGCGGGGGAACCGCCCTATACCCTGATCGACTTCTTCCCCGAGGACTACTTGCTGTTCATGGATGAATCGCATATCTCGGTACCCCAGGTCAGGGGTATGTATGCAGGCGACCGTTCCCGCAAGGAAAACCTGGTCGAATATGGCTTCCGGCTTCCCTCGGCTCTGGACAACCGGCCTCTGACTTTCCAGGAATTCGACCAAAGAATAGACAACGTTATTTATGTTAGCGCCACCCCTGGAGATTATGAACTGGAGAAGAGCAGGCTGGTGGCAGACCAGGTGATTCGCCCTACCGGATTGCTGGATCCGGAGATAGAAGTGCGACCTACCCTCAACCAGATCGACGACTTAATGGCTGAGATCCAGGTCCAGGTGGAAAAGGGCTACCGGGTGTTGGTTACCACTCTGACCAAGCGCATGGCCGAGGACCTCACCGATTACCTGGCCGTGAACGGGATGAAGGTGCAATACATGCACTCGGAAGTGGAAGCCCTGGAGCGCATGGAGATATTAAGAGAGCTGCGCAGTGGCGTGTTCGATGTGCTGGTGGGAATAAACCTGTTGCGGGAGGGACTGGACCTGCCCGAGGTTTCACTGGTAGCAATTCTGGACGCGGATAAGGAAGGTTTTCTGCGGTCGGGACGGTCTCTGATCCAGACTGCCGGCCGGGCCGCCCGGAATGTGGACGGCAAAGTGGTCATGTACGCCGACCGGGTGACACCTTCGATGCAGCAGGCCATTGACGAAACCAATCGCCGGCGGGAGAAGCAGTCGGCCCATAACCTGGCCCATGGTATAACCCCGGAGTCCATAAAAAAGGCGGTGTTTGCAGCCATTGAAGCCACAGTCCAGGAAGAACCGGTGGAATACCAGCCCGCTTTTTTTGAAGGTTTGAGCAAGAATGAGAGAAACCGCTTGGCTGCCGAGATGGAGATTGAGATGCGCAAAGCGGCTGAAGCCCTGGAATTTGAAAGGGCGGCCCAACTCCGGGATATGATCAGGGAACTGAATCTGCCTCTCAAAAAGAAGCGTAAGAAGAGATAGGCATATGAAGGTAAGAGCGAGATGAAAGACTACATTTATATAAGAGGTGCCCGCGAGCACAACCTCAAGAATATTGACGTCACCATACCCCGGGATAAGTTGGTGGTATTTACCGGCATATCCGGTTCAGGCAAGTCAAGCCTAGCCTTCGATACCATATACAGCGAGGGGCAAAGACGTTACGTGGAATCCCTGTCCACTTATGCGCGCCAGTTTTTGGGGCAGATGGACAAACCGGATGTCGATCATATCGAGGGACTCTCCCCCTCCATATCCATCGACCAGAAGACGACTTCCCATAATCCCCGCTCTACAGTGGGTACCGTCACTGAGATCTATGACTATATCCGATTGCTGTTTGCCCGGGTGGGGCGACCGCATTGTCCTTACTGTCATAAACCGATCCGCCGCCAGACGGTGGATGAGGTAGTGGATGCGGTACAGGCTCTGCCGGAGGGCAGTCGCATCAAGGTCCTGGCCCCCATCATCAAAAGACAGAAAGGGGAGCATCGCAAGCTAATTCAGAGACTGTTCAAAGATGGATTCACGCGGATAATCGTCGACGAACTCGAATACACAGCCGATGAAGGCATCGAACTGGAGAAGAACAAGAAACATGACATAAGCGCGGTAATCGATCGCCTGGTGATAAGGGAAGGCATTCGCAGCCGCCTGGCGGAATCGCTGGAACTGGCTTTCCACTTGGGCGAGGGGTTGGTGGTGATCAGACTCCTGGCGGATGAAGGGGAGGAGCAGGATATGCTGTTCAGCCGTGAATTTGCCTGTGCCGATTGTGGTTTCAGCCTGCCCGAACTGAGCCCGCGCATGTTTTCCTTCAACAGTCCTTTTGGGGCCTGCCCCGAATGCAACGGCTTGGGGGAGAGAAGGGAAATGGATCCGGATCTGGTCCTGGACCTGGACCTCTCTCTGGAGGAAGGGGCCATCATCCCCTGGTCGCTTAACTCCCATAATTATTATCGCCAGTTGGTGCTGGGCATGAGTGAGAAGTACGGAATCCCCATGGACAAGCCACTAAGCACGATGAGTCCCAGCCAGCTGGAGCTGATACTATATGGCAACAAAGGTGAGCAATTCAAGATCACCTATACCAATTCCTATGGCGAGACCGGCACTTACTATACCCGTTTTGAGGGAGTTATCAATGCCCTGAAAAGGCGCCACCAGGAGACCAAGTCCGATGTGGCCCGGGAAGAAATGGAGAAGTTCATGACCATCAGTCTTTGCCCCGCTTGCTTGGGCCAGAGGCTGCGGCCGGAGATCCTGGCGGTGCTGTTGGGAGGCAAAACCATCGCCGAGGTGACCGCCATGGCCGTGTATGAGACCATGGAGTTCATGACCCACCTGGACCTGGACCAGCGGGAAGCATTGATCGCCCGCCAGGTAATCAAGGAGATCACGGAGCGATTGAGATTCCTGATCGATGTAGGATTGAACTATTTAACCCTGGACCGTCCTGCCGGCAGCCTGTCAGGAGGGGAGGCCCAGCGCATCCGGTTAGCCACCCAGGTTGGCTCCAGCCTGGTAGGGGTGCTGTACGTGTTGGATGAACCCAGTATCGGCCTGCATCCCCGGGATAACATCCGGTTGCTGGAGACCCTGAAGAGTCTGCGGGATTTAGGCAATACGGTAATAGTGGTGGAGCACGACGAGGAGACCATCCGTTATGCTGATTATATAGTAGATATAGGGCCGGGGGCAGGTATCCATGGAGGGCATGTTGTGGCGACGGGGTCGGTGCAGGACCTGATGCAGTCACCCGGTTCCATAACCGGGCAATACCTGGCCGGTATCCGTACCATTGCGGTTCCCCCGCAGCGGCGGGGAGGCAGCGGGCAACAACTGGTGATCAAGGGTGCCCGGGAGCACAATCTAAAGGATCTAACCGTCCGCATCCCCTTGGGCAAGATGGTAGTTATCACCGGGGTATCTGGCTCGGGCAAGAGCACCCTGGTGGAAGATATCCTCTATCCGGCCCTGATGAAAAAGATATACAACAGCCGGTATCGGGTGGGCGTCCATGATTCTATAGAAGGAATGATGTACCTGGACAAGGTCATCAATATTGACCAGTCGCCCATCGGCCGAACACCCAGATCCAATCCGGCCACCTATACCGGTACCTTCGACAGCATCCGGGAGTTGTTCGCGGAGACAGCGGAAGCCAGGGTCCGAGGCTATAAGCCGGGGCGCTTCAGCTTCAATGTGCGGGGCGGCCGCTGCGAAGCGTGTGCCGGCGACGGTATCATCAAGATTGAGATGCATTTCCTGCCCGATGTATACATTCCTTGTGAGGTGTGCAAAGGTAAAAGGTACAACCGGGAGACCCTGGAAGTCAAGTATAAGGGCAAGAACATAGCCGACGTTCTGGCCATGACCGTGGATGAGAGCGTTGAATTCTTCGAGAGCATCCCCCGGATTGGGCGCAAGCTCAAGGTGCTGCAGGACGTGGGCCTGGGATATGTCCAACTGGGGCAGCCGGCCCCTACCTTGTCGGGGGGAGAGGCGCAGCGGGTAAAGCTTTCCACTGAATTGTCCAAACGTTCGCTGGGACGCAATCTTTATATACTGGATGAGCCTACCACCGGGCTTCACCGGGAAGACGTCAAACACCTGCTGGGTGTTTTAGAACGGTTGGTGGATGCCGGCAACTCAGTCATCGTTATCGAGCATAACCTGGATGTGATTAAATCCGCTGACCACATCATCGACTTGGGACCGGAAGGCGGAGAAGAAGGAGGCCGCGTCATCGCCGAGGGCACGCCGGAGGAGGTGGCCCGCTGTCCGGATTCCTACACCGGACAATATCTTCGGACCATATTGGATGACAATCGTGGGAAAAGCAATTAATGGATTTGCTTTGTTTATACAATCAAGTCACTATCAACTATTGAGTGTCACTCTGAACGCAGTGAAGAGTCTAGCGAGAAGCATCCCTAAGATATACTGTATGCATAGGTAGGCAATAAGGGTGGCCCAGCGGAGATGTATCTTAGCAAATCCTGCCGAATGGGAGGTTGGACCGCATTCTGGCGGGCAACCTCCCAACTTTTTCACTCCTGTCGGCACTTCGCAAATCTTGTATAATAGATTAATGAAATAGGCAAGGGAGGGGCAGTAGAATGTCCTGTAGTTGTCAAACAGAGGAAAAAGCGGCCATCCAGAGAGTCAGCACCGAGACGCAAATATCTGCTCTGGAGGAATTGATCAATAGATACAAAGGCGTAGAAGGGAGCCTGATATCAGTCCTGCAAGGTATCCAGGAGATGTATGGATATCTGCCCCGGCCGGTGCTGGAATACATTGCGAAGCGGTTGGACATAAAAAAGGCCCGCATATATGGAGTGGCTACCTTTTATGCCCAGTTCCGGCTGACCCCGGTGGGCAAGCACCTGATCCTGCTGTGCCAGGGGACCGCCTGCCATGTCAACGGAGCTGATAAAATAGAGGCCGCCCTGTGTGACGAACTCGGGGTGGAGATGGGCGGAACCACCGAGAACCGGTTATTCACCCTAACCGAGGCCGCCTGTTTGGGCTGCTGCAGCTTGGCCCCGGTGATGATGATCGACGGGCAGGCCTATGGGCCGCTGACCCCGGACCAGGCCCGTAAGGTCATCAGGGGAATACTTAAACAAGAAGAACAGTCTCGGGAAGAGGTGGGAGCATGATCGTGAGGATAGGCTTAAGCAGTTGCGGCATCGCCGCCGGAGGCCTGCTGGTAAAAGAAGCCCTGGCCTTTGCTTTTGAAGAGGAGGGGCTGGGCTGGGAACTGCAGCAAACCGGATGCATCGGCATGTGCCATTACGAGCCCCTGGTGGATGTCATCCACCAGGATGGCAGCATCAATACCTATGGCAATGTGACCGTGGATACCGCCCGGGAGATAGTGGTGGCCGAGATGAGCGGCGCAGCGTTGGAGAAATACCGCATCGCCACCGACCGGGAGCCTAATGACTGCCTGGCCGGGCAGGTCCGCATAGCCCTGCGCAACTGCGGCATCATCGATCCTGAATCCATCCGGGACTATACCGATAGAGGAGGGTACCAGGCCCTTCAAAAAGCCCTTACCCGGATGACCCCCCAGCAGGTAATCGAGGAAATCAAGATCTCCGGTTTGAAAGGGCGCGGGGGGGCCGGCTTTCCCACCTGGTTCAAGTGGAATGCCACCCGGCAGGAACCGGGAGACATCAAATACCTGATATGCAACGCCGATGAAGGAGACCCGGGCGCATTCATGGACCGCAGTCTGCTGGAGGGAGACCCCCATGCAGTGCTGGAAGGGATGATTATTGCCGGCTATGCAATCGAGGCCACTAGTGGTATCGTCTATGGCCGGGCCGAATACCCCCTGGCCATCAAAAGACTGGGCAAAGCCATCGGACAGGCCCGGGCCCAAGGCATGCTGGGCAACAAAATCATGGGCAGTAAATTCTCCTTTGACATATCCATCAAGCAGGGAGCGGGAGCCTTCGTATGCGGAGAAGAAACCGCCCTTATCGCCTCCCTGGAAGGAGAGCGAGGCATGCCCCGGCTCAAACCCCCCTTCCCCTCCCAGCGAGGCTACTGGGATAAACCCACTAACATCAACAACGTCGAGACCCTGGCCAATGTACCCTGGATAATCGCCAACGGGGGAGAGTCCTTTGCCGCCATGGGCACCGCAGACAGCAAAGGCACCAAAGTGTTTGCCCTGGCCGGTCGCATCAAACGGGGCGGACTGGTGGAAGTCCCCATGGGCATGCCCCTGCGGGAGATCATTTATGGGCCCGGCGGGGGGATCAAGGACGACAAAAGATTCAAAGCCGTGCAGTTGGGCGGACCTTCCGGGGGCTGCATACCCGAAGCCCTGCTGGACACCCCGGTGGACTACCAATCCATAAAAAACACCGGCGCCATCATGGGCTCCGGAGGCATGGTGGTGATGGACGAAACCACGTGCATGGTGGACCTGGCCCGCTATTTCTTGAACTTCACCCAGGACGAATCCTGCGGCAAATGCGTACCCTGCCGGATCGGCACCAAGCGCATGCTGGAGATCATGGAGCGATTGTGCGCCGGAGAAGGCCAACCAGGAGACATAGAACTGCTGGAGATGCTGGGACAGCAGATAATGGAAGGCTCCCTGTGCGGACTGGGCAACAGCGCCCCCAATCCGGTGTTGACCACCATCAGGTATTTCCGGGAGGAATATGAAACCCATATTCATGACAAAAAATGCCCCGCCAAACAATGCAAGGCCCTGATCACATACCATATCGAAGCCGACAAATGCAAGGGCTGCACCCTGTGTGCCAAGAAATGCCCGGTCAATTGCATCAGCGGGGAAGCCAAAAAACCCCATGTCATAGACCAGAATCTGTGCACCAAATGCGGCACCTGCCTGGAAGTATGCCCTTCCAAGTGGAGTGCGGTAAGCGTGAGCTAGGGGGACAAATCCATGATTAAGATAAATATCGACGGCAGGGAAATAAATGGGCAGCCTGGGCAGACCATACTGCAGGCCGCCCGGGACCACAGCATCGACATCCCCACCCTGTGTTACGATGAACGACTCAAGATTTTCGGCGGCTGCGGCATCTGCATGGTAGAGATCGAAGGGATGGCCAAATTGCAGCGGGCTTGCGCGACTGAGATCGCACCCGGCATGAAGATCGACACTGCCAATGCCCGGGTTCGGACTGCCCGCAAAGCCGTCCTGGAACTAATGCTGTCCGACCATGTAGGGGATTGCCGGCCTCCCTGCGTTAAAGCCTGTCCGGGAGAAACCGACTGCCAGGGATACGTGGGCCTGATTGCCAATGGGGAATACCTGGAAGCCTTTAAGGTGATCAAGGAGCAATTGCCCCTGCCCACCAGCATCGGCCTGGTGTGCCCCCACCCCTGCGAGACCGCCTGCCGGCGCCAACTGGTGGAGGCCCCGGTAGCCATCGCTGCCCTCAAGGTATTTGCCGGCGAATTCGATCTATACAACGGCAATGCCTTCGTACCGGAGATAAAAGCCCCCACCGGCAAGAAGGTGGCCATCGTCGGTTCCGGCCCGGCCGGTTTGACCGCCGCCTACTTCCTGGCCGTGGAGGGGCATGAAACAACCGTATTTGAAGCCATGCCCCAGCCAGGGGGGATGCTGCGTTACGGCATCCCTGAATATCGCCTGCCCAAACGCATTTTAGACCAGGAGATCGATATCATCAGGTCCATGCGGGTGGTTATTAGAACCAATACCAGACTGGGTGAAGACATCAGGCTGGAAGAACTGCGGGAGACACACGATGCCGTCTTCTTGGGCATCGGGGCCTGGCGCTACTCCAAGATGAACTGCCCCGGCGAAGATCTGCCGGGGGTCATCGGCGGGATCGACTTCCTGCGCGATGTGGCCCTGCACAAACCCGTAACCCTGGGTGATCGGGTAGCGGTGGTAGGCGGCGGCAATACGGCCATGGATGCCAGCCGGACCGCCGTCCGGCTGGGAGCCCAAGAAGTAATGGTACTCTACCGGCGCACCCGGGAAGAGATGCCGGCCGAGGATATGGAGATCCATGAAGCCATGGAGGAAGGAATTGACTTCCGCTTCCTCATGGCTCCCATCGAGATAATGGCTGTCAATGGTAAAGCAGCCGCCATCCGCATGCAGAAGATGCAGCGGGGTGAACGGGATTCATCCGGCCGCCGTTCCCCGGTGCCCATCGCAGGCGCCGAGGAGATTATCCAAATAGACAACGTGATTGCCGCCATCGGCCAGCAGGTGGACATGCCCGGCTGCGAAGGGGTTGCGCCCAGCAAATGGCACAGCATCGCTGTCGACGACCATACCTTCATGACCAACCTGCCCGGGGTGTTTGCCGGCGGGGACGGGGTGACCGGTCCTGGTATCGCTGTAGCCGCTATGGGGCAGGGCAAGAAAGCTGCAGGCGTAATAGACAGCTACCTGGCGGGCGAGATTAAGCCCCTGCGTACCCCTTTCCTGGTAGAGAAGACTGTCAGCCGGGATGACTTCGCCGCCATCGAACCGGTAGAGCGGGTGGCCATAGAGCCGGTGGGCCCGACCCTGCGAAGCGCCAACTTCACCGAGGTAGCCGGGCGCATGACCGAGGCAGAGGCCCGTGAAGAAGGCAGCCGGTGCCTGGAATGCGGCTGCCGGGATTGGTTCGAATGCAAGTTGATTGCCTACGCCAACCAGTACGGAGCCCAGCCCGGGTACCTGCAGGGAGAGAAACACCGGCAGGTTGAACCAGACCCCCATCCCTTAATCGAAAGGGATGCGGCCAAGTGTATATTGTGCGGACTATGTGTCCGCTTCTGTGACGAGTATATGGGCATAAATGCCCTGGGACTGGTGGAACGCGGTTTTGAGACTGTGGTGGAACCAGAGTTCGGCCTGCCCCTCCAGGACAGCTCCTGCATCAGCTGCGGGCAGTGTGTGGCGGTTTGCCCCACCGGGGCTTTGCTGGAACGTTACCCCCAGCCCAAGAATGTGCCGGTCAGGGCAGAACAGACCGCCACGGTGTGTTCCTTCTGCGGATTGGGCTGCCACGGGGCGGCGGAAAGCTGCGGGGATATGATGATCAGAATGCTGCCCCGGGATAATGGGATACTATGTGCCAAGGGCCGGTTTGGTTTCGGCGAATACAGCCGCGATCGTTTGACCCGCCCCCTGGTAAGAAGAGATGGTGGGCTGCAGGAGAGCAGTTGGGAAGGAGCCCTGGCCGCCGCCGCCGAGGGTTTGAAAAAGACTGGTTCCAGAGAGAATGCCATCGCCGCCTCACCCTCCCTGACCTGTGAGGAAGCGGTCCTGGCCGCATTTTTGGGCCGCAGCCTGGGTGAGTCGTGCCTGGCCAGCTTCAGCAATGACCCGGGACGCGGTTTGCAGGCGGTGTTGGGCAGAAATATTTCCACCAACCGCCTGGACGAGATGGAATTGACCGACGTAATCATGTTGGTAGGGTCATTCAATGAGAACCAGGTGCTGCCAGTCAAGGTGCGCCAAGCGGTGAAAAGGGGGGTCAAACTGATCGTGGTCAGTGATGAGGCAACACTGGTGGATGATATCGCTGCCCTGAAAATAACTCCCACCGGCAATGAGTTAATAACCCAGATGGCAGCCGCCATTATTGCCGGAGGTTGGATCGATCAAGACTTCATCGATGAATTCACGGTCGGATATGATCAGTTGCACCAGCAGCTGGCAGCGGTTACCCCCACGGACGATGCCCGGGAAGTGGCCCGAATGTATGGGCAGGCCCGCCGGGCTATGATAATTGCCGATGGTTTCAGGATAACCGCAGCCGGGGTCACCTGGCTGGCGGACCTAGCCCTGATTACCGGAAAAATTGGCACATCCGGTAATGGCATAATTATTATAACGCCGGGAGGCAACCGGATCGGGACCGGTCAGGCGGGTTTTGCTGAAGACGGTTGCGAAGTGATAAAATCCATCCGATCGGGTGAGACCAACCGGGTGGTTATAATTGGAGAGGATCCCGTCGGAGCCGGGGTAATGAGGGCTGAAGACCTGGACGGACTAGATATGCTGGTGGTGTTGAGTCCATCCCTGACTGCCACTGCCGCCAGGGCTGATGTGGTATTGCCGTCGTCAACCCCCCTGGAGACAACCGGGACCTAGATTAGTGCCGACGGAAGATTGGCGGAACTGAAAAGGGTGGCCCAGCCTCCGGCCGGCCGGGATATGGAAGCAATCCTTTTAGAATTGATCGCCAGACTGGACCCGACGGTTTCGAATGTGCAAGTGGAACAGGCCAGGGCTGAGGTTATATCGGATGAAATATGGACCCAACCGGTTAAATTCAGCGGCGGCTTCGCATTCGAGGATGGCCGGGCCAGACTGGTGGTTCCCAGCGGGGAAGGGCTGTTGGCACCTGCTAGAGAGACCGACCCGGCTCTGGTTGGTTTCCGAAAATATAGGATATAGTCTTAAATCCAGTGAGGCGGATCAAGTTATGAAGGACCGGCTGAAAAACGTTCCCCTGCAGCCAGGGGTATACTTATATCGGGACAAGGAAGGCCGAGTGATATACGTAGGCAAAGCTCGGGTGTTGCGCAGCCGTATGCGCTCCTATTTCCAGAGCCCGGCAGGCATGGATCCCAAAGTGCGGGCGATGATGGCCAAGGTGGGCGATTTTGACTATATAGTTACCGGAACCGAAGTGGAGGCCCTGATCATGGAAAGCAATCTGATCAAGGCCTATCAGCCTCGTTATAATATTGACCTGAGAGACGACAAGAGCTATCCCTACCTCAAAATCACCGCCGAGAAATTTCCCCGTCTCTGTATTGTGCGTGAAAAGAAGGACAAGGTTTCCCGGTACTATGGACCTTATGCCGAGGTTGGACTGTTGCGGGAGACGGTCAAGGTTATAACGGGGATTTTTCCCTTGCGCACCTGCAAGAGCATGAATAACCGCCGACCTTGTCTCAACCACGATCTGGGCAAGTGCCTGGCCCCCTGCAGTGGAGAAGTAGAAACAGAGGAATACCAACGCCTGGTCGACGGAATCGTTTCCTTTCTGGACGGTAATGGACAGCAGTTGACCGAGCAGATCGCTGCCGAAATGCAAGAGGCGGCTGCCAACCTGGAGTTTGAAAAGGCAGCCCGACTCCGGGACCAAGCCAGCGCTTTGAAGGTATTGACGGAGAAACAAAAGGTGTGTACAGATCAGTCCTATGATATGGACATCGTAGGGATGATCGGCGGGGAACAACACAAGTTGACTCTGGTGTTCAAGCTCCGGGCTGGGAAGATTGTGGCCAAAGAGACATTCTGGCTCAAGCGGGTAATTGATGAAGCTGATGATGAGGTTGTGGAGTTTTTTATCAAACAGTATTATGCCGACAACCAGGATATACCTGCGGAGATATTGGTCAGCCTGCTTCCTCCCGATACTGGATTGATGCAGACTTGGTTGAAAGAGGTGCACGGGTCACGCTGCCGGATCTGGAAGCCGGAACGAGGCGAAAAACATGGCTTATTGGAGATGGTTATGGAAAACGCTCGCCTCTTGTGGGAAGAGAGAATGCTGGACGATAGCCGGAACCAGCGAATCCTCCAGGAGTTGGCCCACACCTTGGACCTGGAGGCAGTTCCCCAAAGGATCGAGTGCTTTGACGTTTCCCATCTGGGAGGGCGGGAAACCGTGGCATCGATGGTGGTGGCCACCTTGGGCAGGCCCGACAAAAAAGCGTACCGGCGCTTCAAGATCAAAACCGAACAGAACAACGACACTGCATCCTTGAGTGAGGCTCTGCGCCGTCGCTTGGAGGAAGCCTGCAAGGGCAACCCGGCATTTCTGCCCGAGCCGGATCTGTTGTTAATCGACGGTGGATTGGGGCAGGTTAATGCGGCTCGCTTGGTCCTGGAGGACCTGGGGGTAGAAATCCCGGTATTGGGACTGGCCAAGAGGGAGGAGGCCCTTTACTGGCCCGGCCGCCGTGATCCGTTGCGCCTGCCGCGCCGCCATGAGGGGCTGCAGATGTTGCAGCGATTACGTGATGAAGCCCATCGGTTTGCAGTCCAATACAACCGCCAGCGGCGGGGAAGCCAGACCATCCGTTCGGCGTTGGATGATATCGAAGGGGTAGGTCCGAAACGCCGACAGGCGCTTTTGCTGCACTTCGGCTCAGTGGCTAGGATCAAGACCGCCAGCCGGGAGGAGTTGGGTCAAGTACCGGGGGTGAACAAACCGATCGCCGAGCGGATATACACCCATTTCCATCAGTCTTGACCGTGAAGCTTGGAAAAAGTGGCTCTTTTTATGGGTAAATGTCGGGAAAAATATTATTTCCCGGGAAATAATATCGAAATCGGCTTGAAATTAATAGGCATTTTTGGCGTAATTGCTTATGATAAGACTAAGCCCATAGCAGGAAACAAATATTTAACATCAAGGAAAGGAGCGGGTGGCGATGCCAGGTTGGGTTTTACGGTGGATTCTGAACATTCTAGCGATAATTGTGACAGCAGCCCTTTTAACCGGGTTTGAGGTCAGTGTATGGGGGGCTATTGTAGGATCTCTTGTGCTGGGCCTATTCAATGCGATCATCAGGCCGGTGCTGCTAATATTGACCTTGCCCCTGAACATTGTTACCCTAGGCTTGTTTACCTTCGTGATAAATGGTCTGATGTTATGGTTGACCTCGGTCACGGTTAAGGGGTTTGATATACATGGATTTGGCTGGGCGATTCTGAGCGCTGCCGTCTTAAGCTTGTTCAGCTTTGTAATCAGCTATTTTGTTGAGGATAGGTACATCGAACTAGGCAGATAAAAGTGAAGGGAAAAGAGCAAAGCCGGGCTGTTTAGCCCGGCTTCTTGATGAGGGGAGAGGAATATGGCAGTTGTCGTTTGGTTCAGCAACCTAAGGACCGGAAGTACCAGTCTGCTGGACAAGGTAACCAGACTGCTGAAGAATGCCGGTTTGAAAAGGGCGGTTGCGCCGGGGGATCTGGTGGCGGTGAAACTGCATTTTGGTGAGACCGGCAATATGGCTTACATCAGGCCGCCGTTCGTACGCCGGGCGGTTGATATGGTCAAGGATTATGGCGGACGTCCTTTCCTAACCGACGCCAACACCCTTTATGTGGGGACCAGGCAAAACTCAGTGGAACACATGGAGACTGCCATTCGTAATGGGTTTGATTATGCAGTGGTGGGAGCGCCGCTCATAATCGCTGACGGTTTGACCGGCAAGGACTATGTCAAAGTGCCTGTACCGGGTAAACACTTCAGGGAGGTTAACATCGGCAGCGCTGCCTATCATGCTGATGCCATGGTGGTCATGAGCCATTTTAAGTGCCATGAACTTACTGGTTTTGGCGGAGCCATAAAGAATATTGGTATGGGCCTGGGATCCCGCAGCGGTAAGCAGCAGATGCACTCGGACGTCTTGCCTGAAGTAAAAGATGAAAAGTGCACTGGCTGTGCCAAATGTAAAGAATGGTGCCCGGCCGATGCCATTGAAATGCAGCCCTGGGAAGGGAATAAAAAGGGACTGAAGGCATATATTCTCGATAAGAAGTGTTGGGGGTGCGGCGAGTGCGCTGTAACCTGCCAGTTCGATGCGGTCAGGATCAACTGGCGTACCACTCCCGAAGCGGCTCAGGAAAAGATGGCCGAGTATGCATTGGGCGCCGTTCAAGGCAAGACCGAAAAAGTTGTTTATATCTCCTTTGTGATGAATGTAAGCCCCGACTGCGATTGCTTTGGTCACAATGATCACCCCATCGTCCAGGATATCGGCATCCTCGCATCATTGGATCCGGTGGCGCTTGATACTGCTTGCTACGATCTGGTCAACTCCCAGCCGGCTCTGATCGGCTCGGTTATAGAAGGTTGCCATACAGGGGAAGATAAGTTCCAGATGGTTCATCCCGGAATAAATCCCCTCACTCAGCTTGAACATTCCGAGAAGATTGGATTGGGGATGATGCAGTACGAGCTCAGGCAGATTTAATATTGCCCGCGCAGGGCGTGGATAAAAGGGGCAGGCTGGGGATGTAAAGATATCCAGGCTCATCCTGTGCTTTCCGATCCTTGGCGCGGGCTTGGCAGTTCACAGCAATGGAAAGGTGGTGCCTTAACATGACTAAAGAGAAGATGGCTTCTTACTTGTGGGGTTTGCCGGAACAGTTTGCAGCCATTCTCCCGCAGGGCGTCCAACTACCGCCAAGTTATAAACGGGAATATCGCCACATATTGGTGTCGGGTCTGGGCGGTTCAGCCATTGGCGGCGACGTACTGCGCACCTATGCTCAGACTCAGGCTGCGATTCCAGTAGTGGTCAATCGGGATTACGACCTCCCCGCCTTTATCGGTGATCAGAGCCTGGTTCTGGTTGTCAGCTATTCAGGGAACACTGAGGAGACCCTTGGTGCCTACCGCCAGGCACGTGAAAAGGGAGCGACTCTAATAGTTGTCACCAGCGGCGGCAAACTTGCCGATTGGGCCCGTGACGATAACGTTGCAGTGGTCATCATCCCGGGAGGATTATCACCCCGGGCGGCTACCGGCTATCTGTTTACTCCGTTGGCCTTGATTCTCCAGGATCTGGGCATAATGAAGGGGGCAGAGGAGGATATTAAGGAGGTGATCGAGGTTCTGCAGGCTATGCGGCAGGCCATCGGTCCCGATACCCCTTGGGAAGGAAATACAGCCCGGCAGATAGCCCGGGACTTAAAGGGACGCCTACCATTGATTTGGGGCAGTACCGGGCATTCCGAAATTGCTGCCTTGCGCTGGAAGACCCAGATCAATGAGAATGCCAAATGTCCGGTATTTTACAATCTCTTCCCGGAACTGAATCATAACGAAATAGTGGGGTTTGAAGTCCCGGAGGAAATCCTATCCTATATAGTAGTAGTAATGCTGCGTGATCCCGAAGATCATATCCAGGTTAAGAAGCGTATGGATATCAGCAAGCAGATAATTCAGGATAAGGTGGCAAAAATAGTGGAGGTAGATAGCCAAGGCCAAGGGTTTCTGGCCCGGTTTTATTCACTGGCTTACCTGGGCGATTACGTAAGCTTCTACCTGGCCGAAGAGTATGGCATTAATCCCACCCCGGTTGCGAGTATAGACTTTTTGAAGAGTGAATTGAACCGGTGATTCGCCGGGGAAAGGGCATATTATCTTAAATGTATCTGCTATAATATAGGTTAGCGGTGGTTTCTTATAATAAACCGAGGGCGGCGTGACTCACAGGGAAGGGAGGGCACGGGCAGTGAATGAAGACAATCAAGAGCTGCATGTAGTAATAATAACCGGGCTATCCGGAGCTGGGAAGACCCAAACGATCAATTGCCTGGAGGACATGGATTACTATTGTGTGGACAATATGCCCCCGGCTCTGCTGAGAAAGTTCATCGAACTTAGTATGCAATCGGAAGGTAAGATCGATAAAGTTGCCCTGGTCATCGATGTTCGCGGCGGGGATTTCTTCCACAACCTTTCCCAGGCCTTAAATGAGCTGGAAGAAAGCCAAATAGCCTATGAAATACTATTCCTGGAAGCATCCGATGAGGTATTGGTAAGAAGGTTCAAGGAATCACGCCGGCGCCATCCCCTGGCGCCCCAGGACCGCCTGCTGGATGCCATTCGCATGGAACGTAATATATTGGAGGAACTCCGCGGCCGGGCCAACGTCATCTTGGATACTTCGGACACCACACCCCGAGTGCTCAAAGAAAAGCTTAATGATCTATACAGTGAGCGAGAAACCGGTAATTTTGCCATCCATGTAGTTTCCTTTGGCTACAAAATGGGCATTCCGCTGGATTGTGACATCATGATGGACGTCAGGTTCCTTCCCAACCCGTTTTATGACCCTGCGATGACTACCCAGACCGGTATGGATGATGAGGTGGTCGACTATGTAATGCAATCGCCCATAACTAAATCATTTGTACGGCGATATATGAATATTCTAAAGTTTTTGATACCTCACTATATTCAGGAGGGCAAGACCAACCTTGCTATTTCTATCGGTTGTACCGGGGGACAACACCGTTCGGTGGTTTTGGCCAACTATCTAGGTAACCAACTGACCAAACTGGGCTACGATGTCATGGTTCGGCACAGGGATTTGGCACGTTACAAGAAGGATGCCTGATGAGTTTTTCCCATGATGCTCGGAATGAAATAGCCCGGATAATACCGGAGAAGAGATGTTGCCAGATAGCTGAGCTTTCTGCCCTGGTAGGAATGCGGGCCGATATCAGCCCTAACCGAGATGGCGTACTGACACTTTACACTACCATGGAGAATGCAGCCCAGGCGCGCAAGGCTTATACCCTGCTGAAAGACACCTTCGGACTGTCTTCAACGGTCCACATCCTGCAAAAGAAACGGTTCAAGAAATCCCGGATATATCGGGTAGAAACCCCACTTGACAGCGCCGAGGGATCTGTTCTTCTGCAGGAACTGGGGCAGTTGGGGTCCGAGATCAAACGGCAGGTGCACTGGAAGGCGATAAGAAAGAACTGCTGCAAACGTGCATTTTTACGGGGGGTGTTTACCAGCAGCGGCTTCGTCAACAGACCCGAGGGTAATTACCACCTGGAAATTGTATTCAATGATTCACGGATGGCCGCTGATGTGTTGAAGGTCATGAATAAACTGGATTTGGATGCGCGGTTGACCGAGCGCAAGAACAATCTGCTGATATACATTAAGGAAAGCGAAAGGATTGTAGATTTTCTCCGATTAGTAGAGGCTAGCAATGCCCTTCTCGATTTTGAGAATGTAAGGATTATCAAATCCATGCGCAACCAGGTGAACCGGCAGGTAAACTGCGAGACCGCCAACCTGGGAAAGACCATTGACGCTTCAGTCCGTCAGGTCGAGATGATTAAGAGAATTGTGGCCAGAGTAGGGGTCAAAGGCATTTCCCCCCATTTACGGGAATTGGCAATGCTGCGACTGGATCACCCCGACAGTTCCCTCAAAGAACTAGGCTTGATGCTGGATCCCCCCCTCACCAAATCTGGAGTCGCCTACCGTATGGCCAAGTTGGAGAAGGTCTCCGACACCATCGATCAATTAGAATGAGGTAATGTATGCGTCTTACTAATGACATCTTTCTGGAGCAACAGCAAAAACTGGTTATGACCCCCGAATTGCGACTGGCCATAGCCATTCTGCAAATGTCGACCATGGAATTGGAAGAGTACGCCCAACAGGAGTTGAATGAGAATCCTCTTTTGGATGTGCAGGAACCGGAGGAACCAAGTGGAGACTCGGCCGCTGAAAACGCGGAGGCTGGCTCAAATGGTGACCTGGAACCAACCACCAGCATGGAAGAATGGGCTGATTATTACCATGATCGGGATATCGGCTATTCCGCTGGAGATCGCGAAGACAAGTCCTACGATAATTTCCTCACCAAACGGCCTACTTTATACGAACATTTGCAGTTTCAACTTCGCCTGGTCTGTAAGGAGATCGAGGATGAGGAAGTCGGTTTGTACATTATAGGTAATATCGACGATAATGGCTATCTCTGCGTCAGTCGGGAGGAAATGGCGTTCCAAACGGGGGCTTCTCCAGAAAGAGTGGACCGGGTTCTGGGTCTGGTGCAATCCTTCCATCCCCATGGAGTTGGCGCATTCACTCTGCAAGAATCACTTATGATTCAACTTCGCTACTTTGGCAAAGAAGATTCCCTGGCCGAAAAAATAATCTATGAGCATCTTGATGACCTGGCCCAGGGGAGGCTAGCCAAGATATCCCAAGCAGTGGGTATATCAGTCCAACAAGTGCAGGGAGTCTGTGACATAATCCGCACCCTCGATCCCAAACCAGGCCTGCAGTACAGTTCCGACGACGAGATCAAGTACATCATCCCGGATGCTATCGTGGAAAAAATAGAAGGCCAATATGTGGTAGTTCTCAATGACAACGCCTCGCCCCGTTTGGTGGTAAACCGACTGTATAAAAGTATGATGCGCAAACCGGGACAATTCAGCGACGAAGCCCGGAAGTATCTGGGCGACAAAATGAACTCGGCCATTTGGCTGATCCGCAGCATCGAACAGCGCCGCCGAACCCTGGACAAGGTGATACGCTGCATTGTGGATATTCAAACTGACTTTTTGGATCAGGGTATCAAATATCTCAAACCGCTTACTTTGAAGCAGGTCGCAGACCTTATAGAAGTACATGAGTCGACAGTCAGCAGAGCGACGTCGAAGAAATATATCCAGACCCCGCAGGGGCTATTTGAGCTTAAGTTCTTCTTTGGCAGCGGGATCAGTACCAGCGTTGGCACCGATAAAGTATCCGCCAAGAGTATAAAAAGGATGCTCGAAGAGATAATCACGGGAGAGGATCCCGCCCGACCCATCAGCGACCAGGCCATAGTAGCTAAATTACAGGACGAGGGAATCGATATCTCGCGGCGGACAGTTGCCAAATACCGGGGGGAAATGGGTATACCGGCAACCTCAGCCCGCAAGAGATATTAGAACATTATGGGAAATGGACCATAATACTGTGCTATAATATTTGATGAAGAATATAAATCGAAGTAAAGGCATAATCTTGCTGGGACAAAATTGTCCCTTATAGATATATTTAAACCAGGGGTTATTACATGGATAGACTTTTTTCGCTTATCGAGCGGTTTGCCCCCGAGGTAATGGAAATACTGACTGATCGATACAAGATCCTGAGGCAGGTTTTGTATAACCAACCCATTGGCCGCCGCCAGTTGGCACTTAACGTGGACCAGACCGAGAGAATGGTGCGTACCGAGGTTGATCTGCTGAAAACCCGTGGAGCATTGCAGACTACTCCGGCAGGGATCATGCTCACCGCTTACGGGGAAGAGATGCTGCGGGAGATAGACGAATATGTGCCTTGGTTGTTGAACACCCAAACCTTGAGTGAGCGGCTGAAAGAACGATTCCATCTTCAAGAAGTAATTATCGTTCCGGGCGATTCGTTTCAAAATGAGTTTATCAAACATGATTTGGGCCGGGCGGGAGCTGAATTCTTGTTTAGAAAGCTCCGGCCCCCCTGTACCTTGGCGGTGACTGGGGGGACCACTCTGGCTCAGGTAGCAGATCAGATGCGGGAAGATGTGAATCTCCACCAGGTTTGTGTAGTGCCAGCCAGAGGGGGATTGGGCGAAAAAGTCGAACAGCAGGCTGGTAATATTGCAGCCAAGATAGCCAATCGCATAGGGGGACAATATCGACTCCTGCATATCCCCGACATCCTTGAGGAGAGCACCGCAGCAGTCCTTAAGAAAGACATACATATAAGCGAAGTTGTCAAGATCATAAAATCTGCTGATATCCTTATGCATGGGATCGGGCCCGCTATTGATATGGCCATCAAACGCGAGCTATCTCCTGCGGAAGTGGAATATTTGCAGAAAAATGAGGCTATGGGTGAAGCGCTTCGATATTATTACGACCGGAGGGGTAAAATAATATTCGAGATCCCCGGTATTGGCTTGGAAGGGGCGGATTTGAGCAATATCCCTTTGATAATAGCCATTGCCGGTGGCAGCAACAAGGCGCCGGCAATTGAGGCAGTCTTAAGAAACGGCATCGAAAAGGTGCTGATAACCGATGAGGGCGCAGCCCAAAAAATTATCTATGGAAAGGATGATGGTTGTTAATGGCAGTCAAATTCTCTATCAATGGCTTTGGCCGCATAGGTCGATTAGTGGCCCGTGCCGCCATGGCCAGGGATGATCTGGAACTGGTAGCCGTAAACGATCTGGGAGCTCCCAGAGGGGGAGCGCATCTATTCAAGTATGACTCTATTCACGGTACTTTTCCCGGGGATGTGGCAGTTGAAAATGATGTGATATATAGTGCCGGCAGAAGCTTCCGTTACCTGTCGGAGAAAGAACCTGAAAAATTGCCATGGAAGGACCTCGGGGTGGAGATAGTGGTGGAAGGCACCGGCCGATTCAGGAGTAAGGAGAAAGCCTCCAAGCATCTCACCGCTGGCGCCGCCCGGGT
This sequence comes from Syntrophomonadaceae bacterium, assembly GCA_012522705.1. Taxonomy (GTDB): domain Bacteria; phylum Bacillota; class Syntrophomonadia; order Syntrophomonadales; family Syntrophomonadaceae; genus PHAA01. The sequence continues at coordinate 23,125 of JAAYJY010000176.1, forward strand.
AATTATAACCGCCCCAGGCCAGAATGCAGATTTGACCGTGGTAATGGGGGTCAATAATCACAAGTATGATCCCACCAGTCACCACATCCTATCCAACGCATCCTGCACTACCAACTGCCTGGCTCCGGTGTCCATGGTCCTGGTCAAAGAGTTCGGTATTGTAAAAGGCATGATGAACACCATCCATTCCTACACCAATGACCAGCGGGTATTGGATTTGGAGCACGATGACCTGCGCCGGGCCCGGGCTGCCGCTCTGTCTATGATCCCCACCACAACTGGGGCAGCCAGTGCTATCGGTCTGGTCATACCGGAACTGGAAGGCAAACTCGATGGCTTGTCAATACGGGTACCTACTCCCAATGTCTCCTTGCTGGACCTAACGGTGGAGTTGGAGAAAAGCACCACGGTCACGGCTATCAACGAGGCATATAGAAATGCCGCGGCAACCTATCTTAAAGGCATATTAAAATATACCGAGGTTCCGTTGGTCTCCCACGACTATAACGACGAGGAGCATTCCGCGGTTGTCGATGGCCTATTAACCATGATGATGGGCGACAGAATGGCCAAGGTGATTGCCTGGTACGACAATGAGTGGGCTTATTCCCTGAGGGTGTTAGATCTGGCCGCCTATATCGCCGGGCGGGGCATGTAACTGATGATGGGCCCGGAAGCCTGCAAGTATGACTCTGTATAACCTTTTAATAGTTGCGCTGGTTTAACCAACACCGGAGGAGGACGATGAATTGAGAACTATCCGAGATATCGAGCTTAATGGCAAGAGGGTGTTGATGCGGGTCGATTTCAATGTACCCATGAATGCTGAGGGCAAGATAATCGATGATACCAAAATGACTGCAGCTATCCCTAGCATAAACTACCTGCTCGAACACGGAGCACGCTTGGTATTGATGAGTCATCTGGGTCGTCCCAATGCTAAACCGGACCCTGCTTTCAGTCTTAGACCGGTAGCGGTGTGTTTAGGGGAACTGCTCCAGACAAATGTCATAATGGCCGGTGATTGCATCGGGCCGGCGGTGGAAGCTATGGCCGCTACATTAGGCCCGGGACAGGTCATGATGTTGGAAAACGTCCGCTTCCATGGCGGCGAGGAAGAAAACGATCCGGGATTTTCCCGGCAACTGGCCAGACTTGGTGACGTCTTCGTAAATGATGCCTTTGGGAGCGCCCACCGGGCTCATTCCTCCACAGTTGGGATAGCAGATTATCTCCCGGCTTATGCCGGATTCCTGCTGGAGACGGAAGTCAAAATGCTCAGGCAGGTCCTCGAGTATCCTCAAGCTCCCCGGATGGCCATACTGGGAGGGGCCAAGGTTAAGGATAAGTTGGGTTTGATCAGGAATTTGCTCAGCAGGTTCGACATTCTTTTGGTAGCGGGGGGGATCGGCAACACCTTTTTGGCCGCTCGGGGCAGGAAGATCGGCAAATCATTGCACGAAGCTGAGTTTTTGAGGAATGCGATGATATACTGGACATCGCTGCCAGAAAGCGCAAGTATATTCTGATGCCGGTAGACGCTGTGGTGGCAGACAAGATATCGGCAGATGCCCAATACAAAGTCGTTGACATTGACCAGATCCCCGAAGACATGCTGATAGCAGATATCGGGCCCAAGACCGTCACGGGTTTTGCCATGGCTATCGGGAAGGCCAAGACCATCATCTGGAATGGTCCGGTGGGCGTTTACGAATATCCCCAATTTGCCAATGGCACTGAAGCTATTGCCAAAGCGATAGCCGCTTCTGCGGCGATCAGTGTCATCGGTGGAGGAGACTCGGCGGCGGCTATAATGAAAATGGGTTTGGAGAAGGACATCACCCACATATCTACCGGGGGCGGCGCAACCCTGGAATTTCTGGAGGGGATAGAGCTGCCTGGGGTTAAGATTTGCGAATAAAGGGAAAGGTTCATGGAAATGAAGAGACTGATGATTGCCGCCAACTGGAAAATGAATAAGACTGTTGCTGAAGCAGCCGCGTATATAAAAGACTTAGGGCCAAGATTGGCTGGTTGGGACCGGGTGGAGGTGGTAATCTGCCCTCCATTTACATGCCTGGCTTATTTAAGCGATGCACTGAAACATACCGAACTCCAACTGGGAGCCCAGAATCTGTTTTGGGAGCCAAAGGGTGCTTTTACCGGTGAGATTTCAGCCGAGATGTTACTCGATATGGGCTGCCGCTACGTTATCATTGGGCATTCGGAACGGCGACAAATGATGGGTGAGAGCGACCAGGATATCAATCGCAAACTCGGTTCGGCTGGCGGTGCCGGATTGATACCTATATTTTGTGTGGGTGAGACCTTGCCGGAGAGGGAAGACAGCCAAACCCGGAATGTAGTCCAACGGCAATTGGAACAAGGCCTGGCAGGGCTGGATTTGCAGGAACTGGTGATCGCTTATGAACCGGTGTGGGCGATTGGAACCGGACTCAATGCCAGTCCGGCAGATGCCCAGGATACGTGTAAATATATCAGGGATTGTCTGGGCAGGCACAGAGATGAGTCATGGGCCGCTGCGGTTCCCATCCTTTATGGCGGCAGCGTCACTGCCCTGAATATTCAGAGCTTCGTGGAACAGCCGGATATCAACGGTGCCCTGGTAGGTGGAGCCAGTCTGGATCCGGAACACTTTGCCAGAATTGTGAGGTTGAATATGGATGCCTGAAAAGCCTATGGTGTTGATGATATTGGATGGTTGGGGTCAGCGCTGCGCAAGTGAAGACAACGCCATATCCTGTGCCAATCCAGCCAATTTCCAAGCCCTGCAGGACCAATATCCCCATACTCTTTTAGAATGCTCGGGATATGCGGTTGGGCTCCCGCGCGGGCAGATGGGCAATTCAGAAGTAGGCCATCTCAATATCGGCGCCGGTCGGGTGGTCTACCAGGAAATAACCCGGATATGCCAGGCGATTGAAGATGGCACATTCTTTAAGAACCCGGAATTGATCAGAGCTATAGATTATGCCCGTCAACATGGGGGCAGGGTCCACCTGATGGGATTGGTTTCCGACGGGGGAGTACACAGCGATCTCAGCCACTTGTTCGCTTTGTTGCAGCTTTGTAAAAATAACGGGATGGACCAGGTTTATGTGCATGGGTTTCTCGACGGGAGGGATGTAGGTCCGCAGAGTGCCCCGGAGTATATTCATGCCCTGGAAGTAAAGATGAATGAGTTGGCGGTCGGCAGTATAGCGACCTTGGGCGGCCGGTTTTATGGGATGGACCGTGACAACCGCTGGGATAGGATCGAGAAGGCCTACCACGCCATGGTATCCGGAAAGGGGAACAAGGCTCCATCGGCCCAAGCTGCCATAACAGCCAGTTATGAAGATCGGATCACCGACGAGTTTATGGAACCAGTGGTAATCGTGGATAGAAGCGGACAACCGATAGCCACCATCCGGGATGGCGACAGCGTTATTTTCTTTAATTTCCGAGCTGACCGGGCTCGCCAGATCAGTCACGCTTTGGTGGATGAGCACCTGGCATTATTTCCCCGCCCGGTCCGGCCGTCCATCCATTTCGTGTGCATGACCCAGTACGATGTGGGCCTTGAAGCTCCAGTGGCATTCCAGCCCCAGAACCTGGCCAATACGCTGGGAGAGGTATTATCTCGACAGGGGCTAAGGCAACTACGGATAGCGGAGACGGAGAAATATGCCCACCTCACTTTCTTTTTCAATGGAGGGGTGGAGGAAGCGGAACCGGGAGAAGACCGGATCCTGATCCCATCGCCAAAAGTTGCTACCTATAACCTGCAACCGGCCATGAGCGCCAGGGAAATCACCGACCGAACGCTGCTGGAACTGGACCGGGATTACTACGATGTCATTTTCATCAACTATGCCAATGCCGACATGGTAGGCCACACCGGAATATTGGAGGCGGCAGTGGATGCCATCAAGGTTTTGGATGAATGCTTGGGCTTTATTGCTCAGCGGGTGTTGAGCAAGGGCGGGACTTTGCTGATTACGGCCGATCATGGCAATGCCGAAAAGATGGTAGGGGAGAGCGGTACCCCCTTTACCGCTCATACCATGAGCAATGTACCTTTTATTCTCGTTGCAGGTGGATATAAAGGACGGTCACTGAGGCCGGGAGGGTCTTTACGTGATATTGCTCCAACCTTGCTCAGCCTGTTGGGGATACCGATCCCGGACGAGATGACTGGTTCGCCGTTGGTGCAGTTGTAGCTACTTTAGAATCAATAACTTTGGAAGGAGTAGTTTTTGGATGAGTACAATAGTCGACGTATTTGCCCGGGAAGTTTTGGATTCCAGGGGCAATCCCACCGTAGAGGTTGATGTGGTTTTAGAGGACGGTAATTCTGGAACCGCTATGGTACCATCAGGGGCATCGACCGGTGCTCATGAAGCGGTCGAGTTGAGGGATGGCGACCCCGGCCGTTACGGAGGTAAGGGGGTACTGCAGGCAGTCAAAAACGTAAACGATATCATCGCGCCGGAAGTGATCGGTATGGATGCCCTACACCAGATAGACATTGATGCCCTGATGATCGACCTGGACGGTACCCCCAATAAGGGTAAATTGGGGGCCAATGCCATACTGGGCGTTTCACTGGCTGTGGCCCGGGCTGCGTCTGCTTTTCTGAATATCCCCCTATATCAATATATCGGTGGTGTCAACGCCAAACAGCTGCCGGTGCCGATGATGAACATCCTGAACGGGGGAAAGCATGCCGACAACAATGTAGACATCCAGGAATTCATGGTTATTCCCTGCGGAGCACCCTCCTTTGCAGAAGGCCTGCGCATGGGGGTAGAAACTTATCACTCCCTTAAGAAGGTGCTGGCCGGTAGAGGCTTGGCTACATCCGTTGGGGATGAAGGAGGATTCGCACCTAATCTGCCTTCCAACGAAGCCGCTCTTGACGTAATAATGGAGGCTATTGACAAAGCTGGTTTTACAGCGGGGTCAGATATTTGCTTGGCGGTCGATGTTGCTGCTACCGAACTGTATAAGCATGGCAAATACCACTTGGCTGGCAATAATTTGGTGCTCAGCTCCGACGAAATGGTGGATTTTTACGAGCAACTGACCCAGAAATATCCCCTGATCTCCATTGAAGACGGGCTGTCCGAAGATGATTGGGAGGGTTGGAAAAAACTGACCGACCGCATCGGCGCTCGGGTGCAACTAGTGGGCGACGACTTGTTTGTGACCAGTTCCCAGCGGCTGCAGCAGGGAATAGAAAGGGGGACCTGCAATAGCATACTGATAAAACTCAACCAGATCGGCACCCTGACCGAAACCCTCGATACCATCGAACTGGCCAAGCGGCACGGGTACACCTGTGTGATCTCACATCGTTCCGGGGAGACCGAGGATTCTACCATGGCTGATGTAGCGGTGGCAGTTAATGCTGGCCAGATCAAAACCGGGGCTCCGGCGCGTACCGACCGGATAGCCAAATACAACCGACTGCTGCGGGTCGAGGAAGAGTTGGATGTGTTTGCAATATACCCGGGAAGCAAGACCTTCTACAACCTGGAGCGTTAGTAAAATCTTGAACAATCGGTTTCTATTGTGTTACAATATAATGCGGCTTTAGGGAAGATGACGAAAGGAGGTTCTGTGGGTGGTTAAAACGATATTTCTTATTCTGCAGTTCATTACTGCTATAGGCTTGATATTCACAGTCCTGATGCAAGAAGGCAAGAGTGCCGGATTATCGGGAAGCATTGCCGGTGGAGCAGATATGATCTTTGGAAAGAAGAAGGGTGTAGATGAACTGTTTGCTAAGATAACAGGTTATTTGGCCGCCTTGTTTCTAATATTTACCCTGGTTGTAGCTCTGCGCAGCTAAACGGGCACAGCGCTGCCGGTGGTAAGATGCCTCGGGTTATCTTAATCCAAGCCCGGACAGGTTGTAGGAAGCCAAGTCTGCCGATGACCATTATAAAACCCTGGGTTATCAGCGTCAACCGGTAGACTACAAGGCTACATATGTAGTAAGAGAGTCGCCCCGAAAGTCTGAGCTAATAGTATGAAAGCTATTGCAGGTAGCCTTCATACTATTATGATGCTAAGGGATAAAGCATCGCACAAGATAACGATTATTTAAGGAAGTGAAATTGTTAATGAACCTTCAGCTCAAAAAAGTAATGCAGCCGGCAATAGCCTTCATCGCTGCTCTGGCAATTGTGCTGTTGACCCCTTCGTTGGCAGTCGCTGGTGAGGCCAATCTGGTACTGCCGGAATTGAGCAGCGATCAGAATACCCTACTCATTTTGGGTATGCTGGTCTGCGTATTGGGTATGTTCTTCGGTTACTATCAGTTTATTCGGGTTACCAAATTCAGGGCTCACCGAACAATGCTGGATGTAGCCCAGACTATTTACGAAACCTGTAAAACCTACCTGATTCAACAAGGAAAATTCATCGCTATCCTGTTCTTCTTCATCGGCTTGTGTATAGCCTTCTATTTTGGCTACCTTTCCCAGATGCCGATAGGATCCGTATTATTCATCCTGATGTGGACTGTGATCGGGATACTCGGTTCCTACAGCGTAGCTTGGTACGGCATCCGCATGAACACCCTGGCCAACAGCCGGGTAGCCTTCAGCTCCCTGGAGAGAAAACCCCTTAAGATGTTAAACATAGCCCTGGATGCCGGTATGAGTATCGGAGTCTTGCTGGTATGCGTGGAGCTCATCATGATGCTGGTCATATTGGTATTTGTACCCCGGGAACTGGCCGGAGCCTCCTTTATCGGATTCGCCATCGGAGAATCATTGGGAGCCAGTGCCCTGCGTATAGCCGGGGGTATATTTACCAAGATAGCCGACATCGGCGCCGACCTGATGAAGATAGTATTCGGCATCAAAGAAGACGATCCGAGAAACCCGGGTGTTATTGCGGACTGCACCGGTGACAACGCCGGCGACAGTGTAGGTCCGACTGCGGATGGATTCGAGACCTATGGCGTGACCGGGGTGGCCATGGTCACCTTCATCGTCCTGGCAGTGGCTCCTGCCCTGCAGACCACCCTGCTCACCTGGATATTTGCCGTCCGGATTATGATGGTTATCAGCTCAGTCGCTTCCTTCTATATCAACCGCGCCGTGAGCCAGTCCCGATTTGGCAGCCTCACCGATTTTGATTTCGAAGCGCCCCTGACCAGCCTGGTATGGATCACCTCCATAGTGTCAATCGGCATCACCTACCTTCTCACCTACTATATGGTGGGACCGGGATCCAGTATCGTCACCGCCTTGACCCCCCATTGGGCAACCCTGGCAACCATATTCAGTTTTGGTACCCTGGCCGCAGCCATGATCCCGGAAGCGGTTAAAATATTCACCAGCCCCAACTCCAAGCATGTTGCCGAGGTAGTACAAGCCTCCCGGGAAGGCGGACCCTCACTAAACATCCTGTCCGGACTGGTGGCTGGCAACTTCAGCGCCTTCTGGATCGGCATGGTATTTGTCTTCATCATGTTTGGCGGATATTGGGCCAGTTTGCCCCTCACCGCAGATATCATGAGCTACCATTCGGTATTCGCCTTTGGCCTGATCGCTTTCGGCATGCTGGGCATGGGTCCGGTTACCATCGCTGTGGACAGCTATGGACCAGTCACCGATAATGCCCAGTCCATCTATGAATTGTCACTTATAGAAGAGGTCAAGGACGTCGATAAGGATATCGAGAAAGACTATGGATTCAAACCAGACTTTGAAAAGGGTAAACACTACCTGGAAGCCAACGATGGCGCCGGCAACACCTTCAAAGCCACCGCCAAGCCAGTCTTGATCGGCACCGCGGTAGTAGGAGCCACCGCCATGATCTTCTCCCTGATCCTAGTCATCGAGAATGTGTTGGAGGTAGACCCGGCCACCATCCTGGCCCTGCTCAATCCCTATACCATTCTGGGCCTGCTGTGCGGCGGAGCGGTAATCTACTGGTTTACCGGGGCATCTACCCAAGCCGTGGTCACTGGCGCCTACCGGGCAGTGGAATATATCAAAAGAAACATCAATTTGGACGAAGCCGCGGATGTCAAGGCCAATACCGAAAAGTCCAAAGAAGTGGTAAAGATATGTACCCAGTATGCCCAATCAGGTATGTTCAATATCTTTATCGCCCTGTTCTCCTTTGCCATGGCGTTTGCCTTTTTAGCTGCTCCCGCAGGAGGAAATTCCGAGCGAGTATCCTTCTTCGTGGCTTACCTGCTCTCCATAGCCATCTTTGGACTGTTCCAGGCCGTGTTCATGGCCAATGCCGGCGGCTGCTGGGATAATGCCAAGAAGGTAGTGGAAGTAGACTTACAGGAGAAAGGCACTCCGCTGCATGAAGCAACAGTGGTGGGAGACACTGTAGGCGATCCCTTCAAGGATACCTCCTCGGTTGCCTTGAACCCCATCATAAAGTTCACCACCTTGTTCGGGTTGCTGGCTATGGAGATAGCCATTGCGGAAGCATTCCGGGAGATAGCTCCCTTGGTTGGGATTGGATTCCTGTTGATAGCTTTGTTCTTTGTATGGCGTACCTTCTACGGAATGAGAATACCAGTTAAAGGATAGAAAACAGACAGAGATCTCACGACAGTGAGGTTGTGAGGTCTCTAATTGTAAAAAGAAGGCTAAATGGCTACGTAAATACGAAAGCCCGTTCAATCGGCGTACCTCATCATGTACGCCTCAATTACGGGCTTTCCTTTTGCCTTGCTCCAAGCCTTTCTCTATTCGATCTACTAAAGTTCAGAAATTATGTAATATTTAGATACGATCTGATGGTGTTGAGATTTTAGTGCACTCAAGGTTGCACCGCTTGCAGGAAACTGGCCAGTTTTTCACATCGGTCTAGTCCTTCATACCGTGATAGGTCGATGGTGTTTATGCCCATGCTTTCCAGAAGCACACTGGTCACATGACCTGGTTCGAAGAGCAGGATGTAGGAATCAGGAATATCCCTGGGGTCGACTTCGTACATCATACGCCGCAATTTGAACCAGAGGTAGCGGATGTTGAAATCAGAAAAACTATAACCGATAAATAAAAGACTTTTGCCCAGGCTGTCGGCCCGCAGTTTAATATCGATCGGGGTGACAAATTCCAGACGTTTGTAATAATCTGACTCGGTCAGAACCAGAGAATCATCCACTTCCAAAGAACCATGGAACTTCACTATTTGAACCTCACTGCAGCCGGTGGTCTGAATAATGTCAGCAGTAGTCACTATTACTTTATAAGGCATAGCGAGTTCGGCAAAACTTCTCTCCAGCAAACGGTCATAATTGGTGGTATAGATGATGGAGGCTCCCAACTGGGCCAAGAGCTGATGGGGTCGTGATAAAGCCACATCCTGGTCAGGCAGGCAAGAACGCAGTCTATTTAATACTGGTGTTGATGACCCGTCATGGATGATCTTTAGGTATTCAGTAAGATGCAACAGGTCTGTATCTGGAGGTATTGGTTCATCTGCATCGAGGTTAAAGTGTTTTAGGAGTTTTTGAGTCAGCGCCAAGGTAGAAGGAAGTCCGGCGTTTTCAGAAAAACCGGCTCCAATAAAAGGGATAAGCTTATGATTTTTGATCAATTGCCGCAATGCGATAGTATCGGACGTCATGTCATACCTCCAGGGGCCATCTACACACTTCACGACATTGAGAATAAGAAATGTCAATGTCAAGGGGACGGTTCTCTCGATACCTCCGTAGTTGCATGTATATTATGAGCACAGCAGTTTAGGCCCATTTCTAGCGCAGCATTACCGTTCTTTCGAAACGCAGCTAGAAATCTAACCTGTCCGGAATTTAGACTTCACTGTGTTAAGAGTGACACTAATGTCATCCTGAGCAAGCGAAGGATCTGCGAACGATGGGAAGCTATACAATCTAGGTGTGTGACCCCGCAAAACTTTGGATTTAGCTTGCACACAAAGGTTGCAATAAATACCCAGCCGATTGCAATGTAGCAGGGGTGGGGAGTTAGTAAATCGGACTGGTTCGTAAATTCCGGGGAAAGCGTAAACTCAAGAGTACTGTGGATATGATAGGGGACAATCAGGTAAATGTTCTTGATAAGGGTGAAGTGCTAAGCTATAGTGACAATATAATCACATCTGAAGTTTATTTGCATGGTATTGAAAACAAGGCCAGTTTGCGTTAGCATTTCCTAGCCGTTGCGTTTGAATATCGAATGGGGAGAATAAATATGGGATTGATCAATCCGCAAGCAGCGTCATTTTTAATAACTGGAGCTAAAGACACCGCTTGCATCTTTATTCATGGATTTACCGCTTCACCTTCGTAGGTTTACCCAGTAGCCGGGATAGTCTTTGCAGAGACCGGAATAACGGTCAGCGGACCGTTGCTGCCCGGGCATGGCTGTTCCCCGCAGGAGATGAATCAAACCAACTGGGAGGATTGGTATGGCCGAGTCGAACAGGAGATCAGGTATTTAAAGAAAGAACATCGTCGAGTTTATATTACCGGCTTATCAATGGGAGCCCTGCTGGGTTTGCATGCCGCCAGTGAAACTAAAGATATCGACGGGCTCATCGTCATCAATACCCCTATCTACACCACCTCCCCGCGTCTGATGAGCTTGGCGCCCCTGCTGCGCTATGTTAGGCCCTATTATCCTAAAAAAAGACAAGGTGATCTGATGGAACTGTCCCGACAGGGGCGGTTTGCTTACGATGTGATGCCGCTGAAAGCACTGCAAAGCATGCATGTCTTGCGGGATAAGGTGATCAAGGAACTGCCCGGTCTGGACTTACCGATTTTACTAATGCAGTCACGTTGGGATGAGACCGTCGACCCCCGCAGCGCCCGCTTTATCAAGGAGAAAGCCCAGCGGGCGCCAGTTAGGTTGGTGGCACTTGAAAACTCCGGTCATTGCGCCACTATGGGGCCGGATACCGGTGTGATTGCCGATCAGATTATCGAATTTTTGAAATGAGTGGAAGAAACTATAAAGCAGGCAGTGTAGATACTGTAACATAAATAAGGAGGCACGCAACCTTGGACAGAGATGCCGCGTTGGATTTATTGAAACAAAACCTGCATAATGAGAACCTAATCAATCATTCCCTGGCGGTGGAAGCCATTATGAGGGGATTGGCGGAGTACTTGGGCCAGGATGTGGAGAAATTTGGCCTGGCCGGACTTTTGCACGATATCGACTACGACCAGACCGGGGATGACTTCCATCGGCATTCTCTGGTAGCAGCCGAGATGCTGGAGAAAGAAGGATTAGCGGAGGACATTGTTTACGCGGTCAAGGTTCATAATGAGATCCATGGATTGGAACGGAAAAGCCTTCTGGATAAAACGCTATATGCCGCCGACCCGGTCAGTGGATTCATAACTGCGGCAGCCTTGGTGCGCCCCGATAAAAAGCTGGCTGAGGTGCAGATGAAATCCCTGCGCAAAAGATTCAAGGAAACCGCTTTTGCCCGGGGCGCCAGCCGGGAGCAGATGGACACTTGTGTGGACTTGGGCCTGGAAAGGGAAGAGTTTTTGAATATTGCCTTGGAGAGCATGAAGAAAATTTCCGCTCAGATCGGGCTGTGAACTAAACTGGCCGTGGATTTGTAAGAACCCTGTAAATTGTGGGTATACTGTTAGAGTAATACCTACTGGAAATGGAAGGGGTGGGATATTGCTTACCCGCGAGGATATCCTCAACCATATGCAACAGGAAAGCTACCGGCCTTTGTCGTATCAGGAGCTGGCCAACACTTTTCATATCGAAGATATAGATCAGGTTAAGTTTGCCAAGATAATCGGCCGCCTGCAAAAAGACGGCGAAATCCTTAAGACCCGTAAGGATAAATACGGTTTACCGGAGAAGATGAACACCTACCGCGGCATGATAAAACTCAGCCAGCGCGGCTACGGAATCTTCACCCCGGAGGATGCCGACCTGGGCGAGGTCTTTATTTATGGCCGTAATTTGAATGGAGCCATGCATGAAGACCGGGTTCTGGTCCGGATCAACCAGCGAGGCGGTGGTGACCAGCGCCCTGAAGGCGAAGTTATCCTGGCCGTAACCAGGGCTCACAAGGCACTGGTGGGCACCTTTAGGAAATAGCGCCAGGCAGCCCAGGTTACCCAGGACGATTCCCGTCAAATCTATCCGATTTATGTAAAGGTCAATGACAAGAGCAAGGTGCGCAATGGGGACAAGGTCCTGGTCAGAATCAGCACCTGGCCGGACAAGGACCGTTACCCGGATGGAGAGATCGTGGAGGTTTTCGGCAGGAAGGGGCAGCCGGGGGTGGACCTGCAGATCGTGATCAAAAAACATGCCCTGCGGGACCGTTTTCCAAACTCGGTGCTGGAAGAAGCCCGACGAGTGGCGCACCGGGGAGCAGAGACCGATTTGGCTGGCAGGCGTGATCTGCGCGAGTTGCGGATGGTGACCATCGACGGGGAAGACGCCAAGGACCTGGATGATGCGGTTTCGATAGAGAGGAAAAGGGGCGGCTACCAGTTGGGGGTGCATATTGCCGATGTATCCCATTATGTGAAAGAAGACAGCAAGCTTGATAAAGAAGCCTGCGAGCGCGGCACCAGCGTATATCTGATTGACAAGGTTCTGCCCATGCTGCCAGCGGAACTGTCCAATGGTATCTGCAGCTTGAACGCAGGGGAGGATCGCTTGGCCATAAGTTGTATCATGGACATCGATGGGTCCGGTAAGGTGCGCAAATATGAGATTGTCCCGTCGCTTATACATATCGATCAACGCATGACCTACACCACCGTCAACCTCATTCTGGAACAGAACGATGCGTGTGCCATCGCTGCTTACCAGCCCTTGATAGATGATTTCCGATTGATGAAGGAATTGGCCGACATACTCCGCAGCGAGAGGATGAACCGGGGAGCTTTGGATTTCGACTTCCCCGAGCCTAAAGTAATAGTAAACGAGCAGGGATTTCCTTTAGAAATTAAAGTGCGGGAGAGCGGCGCGGGCGAAATGCTCATTGAAGATTTCATGATCAAAGCCAACGAAGTAGTAGCCGAACACCTGATTAAAAAGGAAGCTCCGGCACTTTACCGGGTACATGAAAAACCGCAAGGCGACTCATTGCTGCGGCTGAACAATGTGCTGGGCGTATTCGGGCAGAAACTCCTTGAAAATCGGATCAATCCCAAGGAGTTCCAGAGGATCCTTAATGAGATCAAAGGCAGCCCCGGAGAAAAGACCATATCCCTGATGCTGCTGCGGTCGATGAAACATGCCCGCTACGCACCCCAGCCGTTAGGGCATTTTGGCCTGGCTTCCCAATATTATTGCCACTTCACCAGTCCCATTCGCCGATACCCGGACCTAGTCGTGCACCGGGCTCTGAAATTGCTGCTGGCCGGGGGAATTAAGGGCTCGCGAAAAGTCCAGTTGGAAAAGAAAATGGGCTACTACAGCGAACGCTCCACTATCCAGGAGATCAAGGCCGAGGAAGCAGAGCGTGACTTGGTAGCCATCAAAAAATGCCAGTATATGCAGCAGTTTATTGGCGAGGAGTTCGATGCCACCATATCATCGGTGCTGTCCTTCGGGTTCTTTGTGGAACTGCCTAATACTGTTGAGGGTCTGGTTCACATATCCAGCATCCATGATGATTATTATCAGTTCAATGACCGCAACTTTACCTTGACCGGCAACTACAGCGGCAAGAAGTATGCTATTGGGGACCCGGTCCGGGTCCTGCTGGTCAAAGTAGACATAGATGACGTAAAGATCGATTTCGAACTGGTCTGCTAGTGCGGGGATTTCATACCTTCACTGGTAACTGAACGCATTGACTGGCTGGAGCTCCCTCCTATATAATAAAGAAGCATTGTTCAGCCAACCTTGGCCCGGGCGCTAAACTTCCTGGTGCGAGGGTTTTTTTATCGAAGCCACGGGTTATGTTCAAACTAATTGGAGAAAGCCGATGAAGAAAAAGAAAGGCCTGCCGGCCGCAGTTGAGAACCGGAAGGCCAGACACGAATATCATATAGAGGATACATATGAGGCCGGTCTGGTGCTGGTTGGCACCGAGGTCAAGTCCTTGCGGGCGGGCAAAGCCAATCTCCAGGATGCCTATGCGGCCATCAAGGATGGAGAGGCGTGGGTTTACAACTTCCATATCAGTCCCTATGAACAGGGCAATCAGTTTAACCATGATCCCAAGCGGCCCAAGAAACTCCTCCTGCACAAGAGTGAGATAAGGCGCCTGCTATCCATGCAGAGAGAAAAAGGCTACACTTTGGTTCCTCTGAAGGTATACTTCAAACAGGGTAAGGCCAAGATGAACTTGGCGGTGGCGGTAGGCAAGAAACTGTATGACAAGCGCCAGGACATTGCCGAGCGGTCTGCCCGCCGGGACATAGAACGAGCCATCAAGGAAAAAGGGCGGGGCGAATAGGCATCATTCACCTGATGCAGGATAAGCACCGATATGGTATACTATTACTGTTGGTAGATGTACACCAACCGGTTCTTTTAAAATAATCCGTATTCGGCAGCCATTATGTACTCCTTAATAAGGGGGCGCAATGGTTTCGACGGGGGATAAGATGGGTTGAGAAGCGAGCCGAGTTGTCGCCAGCTCGTTAAAAAGGTGAAAAAACTACAACTGCCGAAGATAACTTCGCACTAGCGGCTTACGCCGCTCGTCCGGCCAGGTTTCCTAGCGGCCTGGTGCAGGGCGTCACTTAGTTAGGGTACCCTTTAGCCTTCTTTCTCGAGGGGCTTTATGGGGAAACCAATCGGGGATAGCTTAAGGAAGCCTGTTCGTGGGCGTCTGGATGGCGAAACTCAAATCACGAACTGCGCTCGGAGATGCTCTTCTGGTCTTTCTTTCGGACGGGGGTTCGACTCCCGCCGCCTCCACCATTATATTTTAGAATTCACACCCCTGTAATTATCGTTTTTTTGCGGTGTTGCATGGGTTTTTGCTTGCCTTTGGCAAAATGTTGTTCCTTACAAGGTTCACCCACTTCGTTGAACAGTGGGCCCTGCTCAATCTTCGCCTTGTACTCGATCATTTTCCGTTCGACCTGGGCGTCGCTGCGACCTCGAAAAGGTACGCGCTTTCCGTTGATGACCCGAATCGCTTCATGGAGACCGTCTGGCCTGACATAGTATTTGGGTTTTTTCTTGGCCATTATTATTCACCTCTTTTCGTTATTCGTTTAAAAGCCTTCTGATTCTTTTTCTCTAGTTTTTTAATACTGTCTTCTACCGGGAGATTCTCAGGCATGGTCCCACCCAACTCTTCAATAGTATCCCTGACTTTTCTTCCTACCTTGTAATGAGTTCTGTTAGCATTTTCTTTGCCTTGAATATTATCACGGCGAAGCTTCTCTTCTGTTTGTGTTGCGCGGAAAAGGTTGGCTGCGAGTTCTGTACTACCCATATGATCAAGAATATTTTGTGACTTTTTTAACTGTTTACGGCGATGAATATCTTTGGCCTCCAGTCCTCCGTAAAGGCCTTTATAGCCGTGATTCTGAAATATGGCAAAGTCCAATCCGGTATCTACCCCTGAATCTTTGGCTGCACTAGCAAGATATGTATTATGCTTCTTGAGTTCTTGCCTGAGCATTAACCGTTTATCATCTTCAGATGCCTGTTCGAATAACTCTTGTTTTCGCGTTTGGACAGCGAAATACGTTTGACCCATGGCCACAATTTCTTTGGACGGATCAGCATTTTGTACAATTAAATAACATGCATAACGAGATAAATGATAATTTTCTATTGTTCTCTTTGCTTTGCTTCCGATATCGACCAATTCGTTTATTTGCACGAAATGGTTTTCTATAATCTGCTGGCTGTTTTCGCACGCTTTCATAGCTTTTTTGATAACAGGTAAAAAATTTCTATATTCAGCATATTCGAGGATTATCATTAAATCTCTAGCCGACCAGTATTCCATGTTTTGTTTAGTCACTTTTTTTATTTGTTCAAAGGGTGATTGGATCCCAACTGGTTTGTCGGTCATTATGAAGCCCCTTTCAAATTAAGTGAAAACCACAACTTTTGCTCAACCTCACCATCGGATCGGCCCCGGAA
>JAAYJY010000177.1 GCA_012522705.1 Syntrophomonadaceae bacterium
AGGGAAATGCATGTGCGGCTGCTCCCGGAGAAGAACGATGCCCAGACCAGGGCGGCATTGTTGGCAGTGATCGGACGATACCCAGGCTCGGCCGAGGTCTGTTTGCGGCTGCCCGGTAATAAGAACCGGGTATTGGATGAGAAGTATGACGTGGAGCCCAACCCCGGCCTCAAAACCGAATTGGAGCATTTGGTAGGCCGGCATAATGTCTGGTTTAGTTAAGGAGGACGAACGCATGAATCAAGATTATGTTGGAGAAGACTATATTGTGATCAAGGCGTTGGAAAACGGGGTTACCATAATCGGGCTGACCCGGGGCCAGGACACCAAGTTCCATCATACCGAGAAGTTGGACAAGGGCGAGGTCATGATAGTTCAGTTTACGGCCCACACCTCGGCCGTCAAAATCAGAGGCAGTGCGGAAATAATGCACCGCTTTGGCACTACTATGGGTGAAGGAACGAAGAAACAATAGCTATGGGGGTGTGGTCTTGCATAGACTGGCGGTTCTAACCAGTGGCGGCGATGCGTCAGGGATGAATGCAGCCATACGGGCAGTAGTGCGTTCCGCTATTTACCGGGGCATGGAAGTATATGGGGTCCACCAGGGTTTTGCCGGGCTTCTTAATGAAGAGCTAATACCCATGACGGCTGGTTCGGTAGCGGATATAATCCACCGGGGGGGGACAATCCTGCAGACATCCCGTTCGGAAGAATTCCGGACCGGGTCCGGACAGGCCAAGGCGGCGGCGCTGCTGGACCAATGGGGCATTTCCAGCCTGGTCGTTATTGGCGGTGAAGGCAGTTTGAAAGGAGGCCACGAGCTGTCCAAGCTGGGGGTCAACGTGATTGGTATTCCTGCTACCATAGATAATGACGTCCCTTTTACATACTCAATAGGTTTCGATACCGCCGTCAACACGGTTCTTGGCGCTATCAACCGCTTGCGGGATACGGCCACCAGCCATGGCCGTATTTTTGTCATCGAGGTGATGGGAAGGGAATGCGGTGAGATCGCACTGGCCGCCGGATTGGCCGGAGGGGCTGAATCGGTTCTCATTCCCGAGATTACTCCGGATCTGGAGCAGGTAATCAATAAAATAAAACAGGGAATAAATCGGGGCAAGCTGCACAGCATCATAATAGTAGCTGAAGGCGTTTATCCAGCTCTGGAATTGAAGGAGATCATAGAGTCGGCCACCGACCATGATACCCGGGTTACGATCCTGGGTCACATTCAGCGGGGTGGAACTCCCACCGGCGTGGATCGTATCATGGCTTCGACAATGGGCAAGACCGCCGTCGACCTGATATATGAAGGGCAGCGCGGCCTGATGGTGGGGGGAGACCGGAACCGGGTCTATACCATTCCTCTCCAAGGGGTCGTGCAGGGCAATAGGGTAACGGATCTGAGCATGTATGATATGGTGGGCATGCTCTCCATTTAGCGGAGGTGAATAATGCGCAAAACCAAGATCATATGTACAATCGGGCCGGCCAGTGAGGACCAGGCTGTCCTGTCACAACTGGCTGCCAAGGGAATGAATGTAGCCCGGTTAAACTTTTCCCATGGTGAACATACGGAGCACCGGGCCCGGATTGACACCGTACGCCTTGTTAGCGCCCAACTGGATAGGCCGCTGGCCGTCATGCTGGATACCAAGGGCCCGGAAATCCGGACTGGCCGACTGAAGAACCAGAAGATAAACCTGCAAGCGGGGCAGAGGTTCGTTTTGACCACCCGCCCGGTCCCCGGGGACGAAAATGGGGTCCAGGTAGACTACCCCAACCTGCCGGACGAGGTTAAACCGGGGATCTCGATTCTGCTGGCTGATGGTTTGATCAACCTGGAGGTTGAATCCACCACCGCCACCGATATCATTTCCCGGGTGGTCAACGGAGGAGAACTGGGGGAGAAGAAAGGCGTCAATGTACCGGCAGTCCGGATAAAGATGCCTTTCCTTAGCGATAAGGACATTGCTGACCTAAATTTCGGAATTGATCAAAAGGTCGATTTTATTGCGGCATCGTTTGTAAGGAGCGCTCAGGATGTCCTGGATATACGCAAGATCCTGGAATCCCGGGAGGCCAATATCGATATCATCGCCAAGATAGAAAGCCAGGCCGGGGTAGATCACCTGGATGAAATAATCAAGGTAGCGGACGGGGTCATGGTGGCCCGGGGCGACTTGGGAGTGGAGATCCCGGCGGAGGAGGTCCCCTTGGTTCAAAAGCGAATCATCCAGGAGTGCAATAAAGCCGGCAAGGTAGTGATAATTGCCACCCAGATGCTGGATTCGATGATAAACAATCCCCGGCCTACCCGGGCTGAGGTTTCTGATGTGGCTAACGCCGTTCTGGATGGGGCCGATGCCATCATGCTGTCGGGCGAGAGCGCCGCCGGCCGATATCCGGTGGAGGCGGTGGAGACCATGTCCCGCGTAGCAGCCCGTACCGAAAAGGTTCTGCCTTATCATGATCTATTGCGGGCCAAACGATTGCAGGGTCCCTCCTCGGTAACCGATGCGATAAGCTTTGCCACCTGCGCTACAGCGGCCAGCCTGGGGATCGATTCTATCATAACTTCGACCACTACCGGAGCGACGGCGCGGATGGTATCCAAATACCGTCCCCGGGCCGATATTATAGCGGCGACCTCCGATCCGGCCGTGATGCGCAAGTTGATGATGGTCTGGGGAGTATACCCGGTCTTGACCAGGCCAGCTACCGGAACCGATGAGATAATAGACGCCGCCCTGGAC
>JAAYJY010000178.1 GCA_012522705.1 Syntrophomonadaceae bacterium
GGCAACTGCATCGCTGCCCCGACCGCCAACGCCTACTGGGGCGGGGGCAGCACACTGGGACCAGCCATGACCTACGGATATATCGCCGGGTTGAATGGGGCTGCGGAGCCAGCCAAGGAAGTGTAGAGAAGCCAGACCGATAGGAAAGGGGATAGGATCATGTTGTGGAAATGTGGAATATGCGGATTTGTCCATGAGGGCGCCGAAGCGCCGGAGAAATGCCCTAAATGCGGCTTTCCCAAAGAGAACTACGCCCAGCTGGCGGAAGAAGATGCCAAGAAGATTTATGATTCGGACCGTACCAATGACATCCATATGAAGATCGTGAATTTGTCCATGCAGATCGCCACCCTGGCCCGGCAGGGCATCGCGCTCAGCCTCGATCCCACTTGCGTGGGGGTATTCGAGAAAGCCAAAGACGAGGCCTGGACTATAAACCAGCGCAGCAAAGCTGAAATCGCCACTCATTTAGCCAACGGCAAATGGTAGAGCCAATAAATTAAAATCCAAGCCCAGCGGCGGCTTCCCCGGCGGGTTGGGGTATTACTGTTTTTCCGCCGCGGCCAGGGCTCCCCGCACCGAATAATTGTTCAAGGCGAAGTCGCCCCGCATCAGCTTGAGGGCGTTCTTCTCGCGGTTGATCTCTTCCGCGGTACGGACGCCCATTTTTCTTATGAAAGGCATGGGAGGGCACCATCCCAGCAAAGCTTGCAGGAGTAGGAAGGCTCCTACCGTACCGGTCAGCAGCAACCAACTGCGGCTATGTTTCCAACCCAGTAAGGAACCAAGCAGCATCAGGGCTGCCGCATTGGTTTCCAGAACCCTATCTATATCCCATTCTGAATTGAGGTGTTTGATCCGGGCCGATATATTGCCGCCCGAGCTGTACTGGTAATTATTCAGGTTGCGGATAGTTCCGTTGCGCAATTCAGCCGTGACTGCCGGACGAGTGCTGCGTTCCACCCGCGAAGTGGTGGGCGGCAGTTTGTAGCGTATCTTGATCTGCATGCGCAGGCTCCTTTCTCAATTACTATGATTAGTATGCCTGCCGAAATTGCTGCTCATCCAATAACTTGGGGCTGGTTCCCAAGTTATTTTAGTCCCATTATTTTGCTTTTGGGTATAAACTATTAATAACGGAAGCGGCTGCCAAGAGGAGTAATCTGCAGCCGGACGGATCCTTCGCCCGGCGCAAGTAAACGGCGGAAGCTGCGCCAATGAGAAGAAAGGTGGTTTAACGATGGCCAAGATAATTACCTTTTATCCGCGGAGTGTGGGCACCAAGTTTGACATGGATTATTATTGCGACAAGTTCGTCCCCTTCCTGGAGGAATTATTCGGTGAGGCATTAAAGGGGGTGGAGGTCGATCGCGGCGTGTATGGGGGTGAACCGGATGACCCGCCTGCCTTCATCGCCATTGCCCAGTATATTTTCGACAACCAGGAAGAGGCGGTTCAGAACTGGTTTTCCAACCTGGACAAAATCAATGCGGAAAGAGCCAAGTTTACTGACATTAGACCGATAGCCCAGATCACGGACCTGAAACTGGACAAGCGGCGGGCAAAATAGCCGAAGGCCAATAGCTTACGGGCCGGCCAATAACTTACAGGGCTTGATCCCGAGTTACTGTGGATGATGTGCGCGGAAGGAAACTATCGAGGGGGAGCAAAGCGGGAGGTGTAAATATGACGGACAAAGACCAACAAATTGACCAGCACCAAGAGATACGGAAGCCGGCCAGCTATCAGGAAACGCGGAAAGGCGGAGCCACCGCCGCGGAACAGATTGCCCTGGGTATAGGCGCAGCCGCCGTCATCGGGGTGGCCGCTGGATTGTTCATTGCCCGCCAGTCGGCCCAGGCCATGCGGAAATACATCATCAAGGATGATGGTGTTCCGAAGGAATACTGGCAGTTTGACTATGTGCGGGATTCAATCCCCCACACCCGCTATTTTTACGGGACCGAGGCAGCGGTGCAGCGAAGAAGCAAACACATACAGGGGGAAGAAAAGGCATTAAAACGGGTGGAACAGGCCCAGGCTGAAGAAATGGCTCAAGCCCAAAACACCCATATAATAAAAGCGATCTAAACGTGAATGGGCTGTCACTTTGAATTGTTGACCTTGCACGCCGGAAAGAATAATGCTGCTTTCCGCCGCCGGAGCAGTGACGGCTGCGGCTGGGGCGGGGCGAATGGAGACCCCCGCAAGTATAAAAACCTCGCTATTTCTTACGATCTAGCGAGGTTGAAGGTTTAGGAGACGCCTTCATTTGCAGTTATGTTCTTCTGGATTATTCAATGGCTCTATGAAATCTCCCTTAGAACCCTTTAGGCAGATATTTTGGGAGCACGATTGGTTTGTCCGGTTTGATCTGGTATTTTGCCGGGATGACCGGACCATTGTCGGTGATCTTGTTACCGGGTACAAACGCGCTGGCCGGCAAAACCCGGCGCACCTCGATCAGACTTGAGCCATACCAATAATCAAAGCTGTCGATTATCCCGATGGCGGTCGGACGGCCTTGGCATGTATTTATGATACAAGGTTTGCCATTGACCATGCCCATATATATGGCCACATGCCCGATATGGGTGCGGGCTGGCGCGTCCGAGTTCCAGTAAGTAAATATATCTCCGGGCTTCAATTTGTCCGTCCCGACCAGGCGGTACTTGGACGATCCCGGTATTTTCTCGGCGGAAACCCCCTTGACCTTTACCCCCACGGAACCATAATTTTTGGCGGCCGAAGTGATGGAGTAGCCAAAATCCTTGTAAACCAGGGAAACGAAATTGGAACAGTCAATATAACCGGTGCTGGCATATTTGCTGTGCCCATACTTCATATAGCCGTTTTCCATGTACCAAATCGCGCGCCCGACCAGGGTCTGTGCTGGACTGCCGTCAAACTTGGCTCGGAATGCGTCCACAATTGGTTTTTCGTGGTTGTTATAATTGGTGATACTGGCTTTGGTGGGCGCCGTGGCTGAGGATGCCAGTGACACCTTGACCGACTCAACCCCGGCCGACCCAACACCGGCCAATGAATTATTCAGGGCCTTCTTGGTTATGGGCCCAACCACACCGTCCATTTTCAATCGCTGAGATTTTTGAAAACTCAGAACCGCCTCATTAGTCTTGGGGCCAAACCAACCATCGATGCTGCGCGTATAGAAGCCCAGCCCGGCCAGATCTGTCTGCAGTTGGCTGACGGCCGCACCCCGGCTGCCCAAGGTCAGATCCTTGGAACCATAATCACTGGCTTGCGCTGGCAAAGTTACGGCGAGCATAAGTAATGCTAATAAGCCACAATAAAACAACTGTCTGCAACGTAATGTCAGCATAAATTCCTCCTTGTTTAAAAACTTTTTCCAGTTGCGCCTCCTTATTCTAAAAATTCGTCTTAAATCCCTTACTACCTTTTGGTAAATATGGACAATTAAATGCAAGTTGCCACTAAGAGGAGTCAATGCCCGGATTATCCGGGCGTATCCCGGGGACTTGGCAAAAATCATCAAATTTTGCTCTATAATTGTTGGCAAGCTGACTCGCTGTCTATCGGGGCGCAAGGGTCTTGCGGAAAGCATCGGGATGGTTTTTTCTGCGGGCCGAAAGTTTCTATAATCTGGCTACCAATCTTGAGCAACTGGGGGGCACGTTGCTCAACTCCTATGGGGGACAGTCGCTGCATGATCAATCGCATGGGGAGGCCTTTCTGGCCACCTTCCTGAACCGTTTTACAGGTGCGGGGCTGTACATCTTGGATGAACCGGAATCGGCTTTGTCACCGCTGCGGCAGATGACTTTGCTGGCCAGGATGCTGGATATCCTTCTGCAGCCTGAATAACTTGGGGCACAGAAGCGGGGGGACGGTTCCCAAATCATTATCACGAAACATACCTCCAAACGCCGGCACGATGGGCCATTGGGCCATGCCGGGACCTCAATAACTTGGGGACTGTCCCCAAGTTATTGAGGGTGAAGTAGCAGGCAGGGGAGAGGATAGTATGCACGGCCACCGCGTTGCTGGTTCTATGGTTTCGTGATTAGCGCAATGAGATGCCGGTCTCGATCGATACTGAGGATGGTGACTGGACTACATCCCCGATGGACATGATTTCGAGGGAGTGCTTGACGCGATGGGCTGTTGTTGCCGAGATATGAACCAGTTGGTTAGGGTTTCGGCATCTTCGTTATAAATGCCGGCCAGGCCAAAACTGGCCTGGGAGGCCAGATCAAGATTGAAGCTCAGCAGGCCGGCGCGGCGCTGCCAGGGGGACGAACGAACCGAAAAAGACTGCACCTTGCGGTTGGAAACAATGAAGGTAGTGCGGGCCAGACTGCGGGACCTCACCGCGAGCAAATTGTCCTGCAATCCCCAGCCAGCGCTGCGATAGACCCATAACCCCCATAGCCCGCCCAACAGCGGCAAGATCAGAGCCGGCTCCCACCGGGGCAGCCAGACCAGGGCCGGTAGAGTCAGTACCAGAGCGGGGATGAAGCCCCGCAGTATATAGCGTCGCCTGGCTTTGGCCGGCAAGGGCTGCAAGGCTATCTCCTTCTCCCCGGCAAATTCGGGCAGGAATTCCTCCAGCAGGGACGCCAGCTCCCCTTGTCGGGCCATGGGCCACAGCAGTGTCTTTTCCCGGTCTTTTTGCCTGTATCCGGCGCTTTCCACATATATGCTCGCGTAACCCAGCGGTTGCCGCAGCACCCCCTCCACCAGGCGGACCGCCTGAATGCGTTTGACTGGTATGGATATCTGGCGCCGCTGCAAGAGCCCGTAAACCATTTGCAGCCGATCACCGCTGCGGGTCAGGGTAAACCCGCCATATTTCACGACCATTCCCAGCGCCGTGAGCAGCCACAAGGCCAAAAGGGCGGGTACCACCAGGTAAACCAGGTTGGCCTGGCTCCAAATCCAGGTAAAATACTGCTCCCAATCCAACTGCAGCCCGATGTCGTCCAGCACCGGAATAGCAGCGGACAATACAGACAACACCAGCCCCAGGGCACCCCCCGAAGTGGCGCCAAACAGAAATAACCGGCCATA
>JAAYJY010000179.1 GCA_012522705.1 Syntrophomonadaceae bacterium
CGAAGCCGCAAGCAAAACGGAATACCGGATCGCTCTGCAATCGTCGCACTAAAGCTGCAGTCCCGGTAATGTTCTCGATCCGAGCGGCTAATAAAGCCCTTGATTTTGCTTCAAAGCTGAAGCCTTTAGCGCGAAGACCCAGGAAGACATGGGAGGTTTGCCGCCAGGAGTTGATGTGGAATCCCATTGGCCGATCATAGCGATCACGCGCGGCTTAATGGAGTATGCCCATCAGCGCCGGAATCACTCTAGAAGTGTGATAATCAAGAGAGAACCGCTTCGTTAATAAAATGAAATACTGTGATTTTAAGAGCTATTGGATGAAAAAGAAAGTTTATTAAGGGAGGTACATTTATTGTGGCAAAACAACTCCTCTCTGGAAGGTTGACCAGCAAAGGGCAACTGACTATTCCAGTAGAACTGAGAAACCTATTGAATCTTAATGAAGGAGATAGACTGGCTTTTGTCCTGGATGAGAATGAGAAGATCATTGAAGTCCAACCGAAGACCAAGAAGTCAATTCGTGGAGTAATGGGTGCTCTAAAGTCTACCACCGAAGTCAATATAGATGAAGCAATTGAATCAGCCAGGGTAGAGCGGGCGAAGGACCTTAAAAAGAGGTCGATGGAGTTAAAAGATGAATAAGGAAATGATAGTCGATACCAATATTCTCATCCGTTTGTTTACCAAGGATGATGATGCTCAGATGGAGCAATTGGTTCAGCTTACGGAACGGGGTGACATTACATTTCGTGTTCTGTCGCTTGTCTTGATAGAAGCTTATTGGGTCTTACGCAAGGCCTATAATTTTGATAAACAAACGATTTTGCGGGTCTTCGAGGACTTCATCGAAGCTGATGGAGTTGAGCTCGATGAAGAAGGTTTGCTACAACAAGTCCTGGCTCGTTTCCGAAGGGTAAATGTTGATTTAATCGATGTTTACTTAGCTGAACAATCGAGGAACTTGAGGTTATCGGTATTAACCTGGAATGCCAGGGATTTTAGAAAGCTGGAATGTGAATTTTACCGGCTCCAAGATCTAATATAAGGTGCAGCCGGGCTCAGAGTTGCAAGGCAAGGAATCAGGGGGCAGCTATGGAACCGTGCCCCCTGCTGATTTTTGGCAGAGTTCGGGGATTGGGAGCAAGGCAACAGAAACAAGCCCCTTGCTTGATTGGTCGGGGATGACATGCTCTCTGACGATCAAGGGGACGTTGATCACCCTAGAATCGAGGCCGGGCAGAGCGGCGTTTCCAAGCTGTCAGGCCGATCACCAGCAGGGCCAGCACTATCAGACCGAAAGTACGGTTGCCGGTATTCACGCTTACGTTGTGGATAGTCAGACTAAAGGACGGGTCAAGGCTGGACACCATCAGCCGGGGATACAAAGCAGCCCACAGGGCGCCTATGCCGATGAAAATGGTGGCGCCGTTGCAGGTAAAAGCGCGGCGGTTATAGGATTGTCCCAGCAGGTAAGAAGAAAGCACTATACTCAGCAAGGCTATCAGAAACAGCATCGAAACCCAGAAACGGGTGAAGATATCGGTACCATAGACGGCGGTCACGGTAGCTATCCCCGCCAGCACCAGGGCGATGCGTCCCCACAAGAAAGCCCGCTGATAGGCGTAACGCCATAAGGGCTCGGCCAAATTGGAGGTCAAATGGACCGCGCCATGGTAGACGCAGAAAGCCGCCGCCAGCAGGCTGGCGGTGATCGCCGGAGCCGATAGGAGATCGCCCCGGCTGCCGCTGTAGTTGGATTGCCCGTCAATGGGCAGCCCGGCGATCAGATTGGCCAGCACCAGGCCCAACACAGCCCGTAGCAACAGACTGCACAGGAAGAGCAGGTATTTGCAGGCTGTCAACAGAGGCCCGGGGCCGATGCTGCGCATAATATTCACCGCCGCCGCCCGCACCAGCAAGAGGACCAGAAACGTCCATAGAATGTTACCAAAGGCCGCCCCCAACAGCTGCCACCAACCGGGAAAGGCATACCAGATCCCGGCGCCGGCCGCCAGCAACCATATTTCCTCCAGACCCAAAACCGGTCCGATGGTGCGGATCACCTGCCACTGTCCTTCCGCATCGGCGCCGATCCCCCCTACCAGCACGCCCACTCCGAACTGGTGCGCCGACTGGTACAAGTAGCCCGCCAAAGTAATTCCGATCAGGATAAACCAAAGCCCGTTGATGCCCAATTGAGAACCCTCCTTGACCCTTGTCCGTGCCAACAGTGCCAGCCGTAATCAGCCGTGCCTTCGCCGTTCCTTCAGGGGTCCAAATATATGTACATTTTAACAGATGCTCTTTACCATTAAAAGAAAGCCGGTCAGCCGGGGGACAGGTTCTCACCGGGGATGCGATTGGGCTTGCGGCATGCTTCCACGGTTCTGCAAGCCCAGGTGGTTTAGCGGGGAAAAGCGATTCTTGATCGGGAACCGTTATAACACCAGGGATTTTTCCTGAAGGTATTGAAAGGGTATGCCCGCCTGAATGAAGAACGGCCCCAATCCTGGAAAAGATTGAGGAAAGGGGGGCCATCTATGCTCGATGATATCAGTCTTAACAAAGCTCAGATAATTGAACGTGCATACAGCGCGTAGAGGAAGAGTATGGAGATGATCCTGCCAATCTCTGCATAATCTTACTGAAAAAGCCGTGGGGACGGGTTTTTAGCTTCCCTGAAGGAAAGAAAAGAAACCGTCCCCTCTGCTTACACATCAATTCCCTGGCGTTGGTGGAAAAGCATAGGGCCGAATCCTTGCTTCTATTGGAACAAAGCGGCTATCTTGCGGATATGTTTCTTTTCCTCCTCGATCAATTGTTCGATCAGCTCGGCTCCGGCTTTATTGGCCACATTTTTGAACTCCTGGAAGATGCCGATGGAATCCTTTTCGAACCGCATGGCAAACTGGAGAATGTCCCGATCGTCTTTTATCGCCTTCACCAAATCCTCTGCTTCGGATATTTTAAAAATATGACTGTTGATCAAGGATTTTACGTAGTCACCGTATTCTCCTAAATAGCTTTCGTTGGGGACAAAATAATAGTTCAATTGCTCGCCCAGTTTGCGGAAAGCCTCCAAATGTTTCGTTTCTTCTGCCGCCAAATAGATCAGCATCTCTTTTAATGCAGCGCTCTCCGCATAGGGCAGGGCTTTTTCATAAAAAAGCTTACCCGACCCCTCCATCTGCAGCGCTATCTCCAGAATCTCTTCACCGCTGAAGCGTGATATACTCCATCCCATATATATTGGCCTCCTTCTTTGATTAGTGGGGGATGACATTCTCTCTGACGAATTATACCATGACACACTGGGTATGCGATTACACGCGAGGTATTATGTGCGCTCCTGGGTGCTTTAAAATACTGATACCCGCCCGGAGGCGGGTATCGCAAGAGGTCAGAAGAGTATATGGCTCGCCTTGCTTCCCAGTCCTTTTTACGGTCTGCCCGGAAGCCTATTTCGATAGGTATCGGGAGACGGTGGGGCCTAGCCCTTGTTTTCCTTATTGGGCGGAAAGATTCATCAATACCGTGGCCAACTGGGCCCTGGTCATGCGGCCCGCCGGATCAATGGTGGAAGCCGAGGTGCCGGCGATGATGCCGGCTCCGCAGGCCCACTGGAAAGCTGAGTAGCCTTGGTCCTGAGCTATGCCGAAGACATCTGTATAGGATAGGATGTTGGTGCTCTCGCCGGCAGTCGGGTTGATGCCGTAGAGCACGGCGTAGTCGTACAGAAGTATCACCATTTCTTCCCGTGACATTATCTCATTGGCCCCCAGTGAGGTGGCCCCTTCATCCGGAATCAGCCCCGACCCGCAAGCCCACTGAAATGCGGCATGGGCGCCCTCCCTGATATCAAAGGCATCATCATAGGACAAGATGTTGGTGTCCAAACCGACCGATACATCGCAGCCCTTCATCTCTGAGTATTTGTGCAATGCGGTTATGACCATGGTCCGGTCGATAGCCGTCGCAGGCTCGAAAACGGTATCCGTCACGCCCGGCACCAGTCCGTTGGTGGTTACATACTCCACTCCCCGGGAGAACCAATCATTTTCCCCCACATCGTCAAATCCACTGGCGGCACATGCTCTCCCGCCGATAAAGCAAAATGCCAGACAGACTGCGGTTATAAGGCAAATCTTTCTTTTCATCTTCATCGCTTCTCGCTCCCTTCTGCTCCTGCGTCTCTGCATCCATGCATCCCTGGCTTGTATCTATTTTATATAAGTATTGCTGACCAGGCTACCCTGGATAACCGCGGTGGGAATAGTAAATTCCACGATGCCCATACTTCCCGGGGCGACTGCATATTCATCAAAGACGATGACCAGCTGGGAATCGGCAGTGATATAGAAGGTCTGCTCAGGGGCGATCTTATCAAATCCTCCTCCCACCGTTCCGTCCCCAGCGATGAAAAACATTATACCTTCCGATTTATTGGTCTTCGCCTGCATCTGCGCCTTGATATTATCGCTTATGACATCAATATAGCTGTCGTCTTTAAACAAGCTGGGCAAGGTTATGATGATTTGATTTTTCAAGTCTATGTTGTCGTATCTTACCGACTCCGCCCCCGAGGCGGCGATTTCCGTTTTTACCTCTTCTACCACCAGGATATCTGCGGTATGGGTTTTGACCTTATAGTCAGTGAACAGAGCCAGGTTCATGGGACTCAACTCATCTTCACCGGTACGCGCCAGGAATTCCTCATACAAAGCAGTATTGCGCTGCAAATATTTCTCGTTGAGGGATTTCTCCAGTTGGCTGTCGGGCAGCCCCTCTATCTGCGGCACCTTTATGTTGACATCCCGATTGTCGCTCTGATAGGCCAGCTCCTTTATGGTGACTATCCGCACCAGCTCTTTAAGCACCGGAATTTTGGACATGGCGCTGGCCGTCACCGGGCTTAGATTGACCGCGCCCACAAATAGGAGGACTGCGGCTGCTACCGCTGCGGTGAACTTGATAAGCTTCCTTTCACGGTTGCGGCAGCTTTCAAATTCGTTGATCGTTTTGCGGACCATAAACTCCACCTCCTCTGGAATTTCGATGTTTTTATATTCATTGATCAAGGGTTGCAACCGTTCCATAAATACTGCCCTCCCTTCTCCTTCTTAATCCGATTGAGTCTTTGCGGTCTCATCCAGTTCCAATCTTAACTTCTTTAGAGATGAATAGAGCCTGGTTTTTACCGTACTTAGATTTTCGTCCATGATGTCAGCTATCTCTCTCAGTTCCAAGTCTTCATAGAAACGCAGCACGATGATAGTCCTGTTTACGGTGGAAAGCTTATTGACCGTATCCTGTAAATCCAGATCCGGATAGGGATCGCTGGCGCAGGATTCCGATTCCAACTGATCGGCCTCCAAATACAGATACTTTTTATTTTTCCTGATAAAATCAAAAGCCGTGTTCACCACGATTCGATAAAACCAGGCTTTCGCATGGGCTGGTTGCCTGAGCGAGCGCCGGGAACTCAATGCCTTGCAGATCGATTCCTGCACGATATCCTGGGCGTCCGCCTGATTATGGACATAGCTGTATGCCAACCGGTATATGGAGTCCCGATTATCCAGGATCAAAGTAGTTATGGCGTTGTAGTCCGCGTCTCTGCCCATCTCGACCTCTTTTCACTGTTAAGAAACATCTATTATGTGCACCTATATTAATGTTCCTAATATTATGACGTTTTGGTCAATCAAAAAGTTTTAGTTACTTAATCATTATTGCCTTCCGCTTAGCCGCGGTGCCGGCGCTGGCGGGAGAGACGCTTGTGCTCGCGGTTATAGGCCCGCAGCGTATCTGAGTTTCCCATCCGTTCGATGCGGCGTTGCTGGCGGCAGGCGGGGAGCCTTAGCCCGCACGGAAGGGCAGAAGAACTCGGCGCACAAATTCGAACTAAAAGGATTGTACGATATTCGCTGTACCATCAGGGGGACGATTCTCACGTCCCCCTGATGGTGTCCAGACGCCAAAAGACCTCCCAGCGGGGAGGCCTTTTGGCTTGAACATGAATCTTGGTATATATGATGGGAGAGATCATATATCGTAGTGAATAAAACGGATGCCCTAAATTTTATATGAACGGCGTGGCATGGTGACCACGCCGTCGTCTATCCTGGGTTATTGCCAATAAGGAAATGGCGGCCGCTGCAAGCGGTCAGATACCTTATGCGTCGGCTTTCAAGACCACCTTGATGGCATTGTCGCGGCGTTCTTCAAAGATATCATATCCCTCGGCAACCTGTGACAGGGGCAAAGTATGGGTGATAAGAGGTTTCATATTGATTTTACCTTCTTTGATCAGGTCGATCAGCTCGGGAATCCGGTTGGCATTGACCAGACCCATCTTGATGGCAATATTCTTGATCCACAATTTATTCATTTCCACGATTTGGGGCTTTTCGAAGACGCCGATCAAAGAAATCGTGCCGCCGGGTCTGACTCCGTTAATTGCTCCTTTGAAGGTGGGCTCGAAACCGTTGGCTTCGATGGTGACGTCAGCTCCGCGGCCTCCGGTCATATCCTTTAGGGCTTGCACAACATCAACCTTGTTCGGGTTTAATCCATAATCAGCCCAGCCAGCCTTTTGGGCAAATTCGAGTCTGGATTCATCTATATCTACCGCTACGATCCGGGCCGGTCCCCACAGGCGGGCGGTAGCCATGGCGCACATTCCGACCGGTCCGGAACCAAATACCGCAACCGTATCCCCGGGCTGGATTTCGCCTCTCTCGGCGCCAAAGTATCCGGTGGACAGTATATCCCCTACAAACAGGACGTCTTCGTCAGTCAGACTTTCGGGAATCAGGTGCAGACCGGAATCGGCATAGGGTACTCTCACGTAGTCGGCCTGGCAGCCATCGATCATATAGCCAAATATCCAGCTGCCAGTGGTGCACTGGGAATAAATGCCGCGGCGGCAATAATAGCATTGCATACATTGGGTGACACAGGATACTGCGACCTTGTCGCCCTTTTTAAACTTGGACACACCCGGTCCGACCTCTTCGACGATTCCGCAGAATTCGTGCCCGATAACCCTGCCCGGCTCAACTTCGGGCATACCGCCGTGGCGGATATGTTTATCGGTTCCGCAGATGGTGGAAGTGGTGACCTTGACGATAGCGTCGGTCGGTTTAGTGATCTGCGGCTTGGGTACCTGATCAAGACTCATGTTTTCCGGGCCGTGATAAACAAATGCTTTCATAGTGTCTGCCATTGATTTAATACCTCCCATTAATTTAGATAATTCCGCAATTTTGTTTAAAAAGTAACTGGTTCGGACAAATAGAGTTCCCAATTGTGGTTTGTGATCTCCCCCCTCCCATAAAAAAAGACCACAATTTTCGTATCCCGCTCGGGATCTAAAAACGATGGTCTACCTTGGAGCAACATTGAAGTGTCTCCTTGATCCACCTATTCAGTTAGATACAAGACTATTGTTCGGTCAGCATGCGGTCAAATATCACCACATGCATCCAAAAATCATTTTCCGCCTCGATCATATAATTCTGATGAATGGCTTTTGCGTTAAAAAGCTCCTCAAAATAGGGCACGTTATCTATGGAATGCTGCTTGGCCACCTGCATGCGGGCTGAGTTGACCACATCCTTGCCGGCCGTAGTAGCGACGATGTACTTCTCGGGCTCGGTCAGGAAACCTTCCCCCCGTATGATCAGAGTGTCTTCCCATATCATTATTTTGGTATGATCGACCCCTTTGCCCAATTTGGCCTTGAAATATTTCTCTATGTAGATTTTAAGTTCGTGTTGCAATTTTTTCCGTTTCCGATCATTGAATCGCTCATAATCTTCCATATGAATCATCGATGACATAAATGACTCTCCCTCATTTATATACCGCATCAGACGTTATTTTTGTTCTCCTACAAATGATAAATACCAATATATCATGATTTAGAGCCGCCCCTAAATCATGATATATTGGTATGTCATTGAGCCACCGCAATGGTTTCCCTCTAATCCACCAAGCTATGAATTTTACAACAACTATTACAATGTGTATTTTACAGACCAAAATACATTTTGTCAAATTAAGATTAGGAGGCGAGACCAAGCAAAGCTCCTCCCCATTCCGACGATCGATCCCTTCCGTAATGCACTCGGAGTAATTTGTCGGATAGGCATAGGTTGGGCTACAATAAATAGGAATAGAGATGAATAAGGTTAAATGCAGGAGGTGGCTTAAACATGAGCCAGATGCAGGAGATAGAGCTGAAGCTGAGGATGGCCAATCCCGCCGATTATCCCCAGCTGGTAAAGGATCCTATTTTATCAGACCGGTTTAAGACCGAACAGGTCAGGGTCATCCAATATGCCACCACCTACTACGATACCTGGGACCGGCTCTTGTATCAAAACGGCTACTCCTACCGGATCAGAAAGGCGACCAGCAGCTGCACCGCTACGGTCAAGGACCAGGGCAGTCAAGGCGGCGGCCTCTTCGTGCGCGGGGAGTGGAATGTCAAGCTGGACAGCGATGCGCCTGGTATCGAGCCATTCCTTGGCTTACCGGTGGGCGGACAGCTGGAATCCATCGTGAAGGGCCAGGAATTATTACCCCTATTCCGGACCGATTTCCAGAGGACTGCCATCGATCTGCGCACCGAGACCGGCAGCCTGATCGAGATGGCTGCCGACCTGGGGAGCATCATTGCCGATCAGGCCGCCGATCCCATATGTGAAGTGGAGCTGGAGTTGAAGGACGGGGAGCCGGTGGATTTGCTCCGCGTGGGGGCGGCGCTGGCGGATATGTATCCGCTGCGGGTGGGCGACAAGAGCAAGTATGCCCGCGGCCTGGAACTGCTGGGCCTGCCTTCCCATGAGAAACCCAGCCGGCCGGAGATCGATGCGGATGCCAGTGTTGGGTCGTTCATCCGCGCTCAGGGCATTTTCTATCTGCAGGAGGCTCTGGCCTGGCAGGAGAAATATCTGATCCAACCGGAAGACCCGGAGAGTATCCACCAGACAAGGGTCAAGATCCGCCATCTGCGCTCGCTGCTGTCATTTTTCAAGCCGGTCCTGAAAGGGGACCGCTATGGTGATATTACCGACATCCTGAGAGGATTTGCCGGCGGTTTGGGTTACATCCGGGAATTGGACGTGCTGGCCATGGGTTGGCAGGAGATCATCCGTTCCTACCCCGAACTTCTGGGTGAAGCTGAACAGTTGAGCAAGCGATTGGCGGCGGAGCGGGCCAAAGAACAAGCTGCGGTATACGAACAGTTGGCCACCGGGGCATTTACACCGGCATTGCTCCGGGTATGGGCCTGGCTCCTGGAGGGGTTCTGGAACGAAGATGGAAAGGCAGGGCAGCCTTTGAAGCTGTATGTGGAGCAGCGCCTGCTGAAATGGCTGAAACGCCTGGATAAGAGCTTAAAGAATAATGATTATAGTGATTTGCAGTCGGTCCACACCTTGCGCATCCAGGGCAAAAAGCTGCGCTATGTAC
>JAAYJY010000180.1 GCA_012522705.1 Syntrophomonadaceae bacterium
GAATCTACGTCCCCATCCTAATAAAAAGCACAAGACGGTATCTTGCCAGTTCTCATTGGCGGCGCGCCCGCCATCAGCATGGCTGCCCCCGGGTGATCCAGGCTCCTTCTGTGTTTGTGCAGTTGGTCGATATCCCACCAAAGTTTGGCCTCGAAGGATCATCTCGCTGCTTTCCATAATTCAGAATTTCCAGGACGTTACTGGGCCTTCCTTAAAATTTATCCCATTTACTTACATAAAGAAACACCTTTTTACCAAATGCGCATAAAACCATCCGCAGGCGCACACAAAAAAAGGCCGGCGCTGCAATGTGCCGGCCTATAGAGGAAGGAGTATATATTCTCCTGCCCCGGGGTGCCCCCACACCCCGGATACAAGCAGGGGAATTCGATTACAGGCGTCCGTCACTTTGTGGTACCAAAGGAACGGGTTATAAGCTGCCGCAGCCCGGCATCGAGCCGTGTTCGCATCCTTCATGATGCTGATGGTCGTGGCAGATGGAACCGGTCGAGGCCAGCCGGCCCAGCAGGTATTGTTGGACCGCCTCCCGGGCCGGACCCTGTGCCCCCAATATCACCTCAATGCCCTTCTCGTTGAAGATGTCGACCGCCCCGCCGCCCATGCCGCCGGAGATGATCACCTGGACCCCCAGGTCGTGAAGATAATTGGGCAGGAAGCCCGGCCGGTGGCCCGGATTGGGAATGGATTCGCTCTTGGTTATCTTCTGCCCCTCGGCTTCGTAAATATTGAAATTGATACAATGACCGAAATGGCCGGTCACCATATCATGTTCACTGGCTACTGCTATTTTCATTTTATTCCCTCCATTATTGCCTACCTCATTGCTTACATCATTGGCTATTTCCTGAGCCAAAACATCCGCTATCCCGTTTAGCCAATCACCCTTGAATTGTTCGATCCTTCCCCGATCGCACAACTCCGCCAGCTGCGGATCGACCGGCAGCCGGGCCAGTACCTCCAAGCCATATTGGGCGGCTATCTCGCTTACATGGCTGGCCCCAAATATATTGTGCTCCTGGTCACAGTCGGGACATTTAAAGTAAGCCATGTTTTCGGCTAAACCGATCACTGGAACCTTCATCAGTTGGGCCATCTTGACCGCTTTGGAGACGATCATGCCCACCAGTTCCTGGGGCGAGGTCACAATGATGATGCCATCCACGGGTATGGATTGGAAAACGGTCAGGGGTACGTCACCGGTGCCGGGAGGCATATCGATAAACAGGTAGTCGACGTCATCCCAAATGACATCGGTCCAGAATTGCTTCACTGCCCCGGCCAGGATCGGCCCCCGCCAGAGGACTGGGTCGCTGTCATTGTCGATGAGCAGGTTGACCGACATGATATCTATGCCAGCCATGCTTTTCACCGGCAGCAAACCCATGGCATTACCTATGGCCTTGCTGGTGATACCGAATACCTTGGGTATCGATGGTCCGGTTATGTCGGCATCCAGGATAGCCGTATTATAGCCCCTTCGGTGCATGGTGACCGCCAGCAGGGAGGTGACCAGGGATTTGCCTACCCCTCCTTTACCGCTCACTACCCCGATGACCTTTTTGACCCGGCTCAGTTCATGGGGTTCCGCCAGCAAACTCTTCGGTTCTCTTCTCTCCTCGCAGTCTACCCCGCAGGTGCTGCATGTCTCGGTACAATTGTCGCTCACCTTTCATTCTCCCTTTCAAATATCGTGCTGTATTAGTTGTTGCCGTATTATGCCTGCCAGCCGGGCAGCCACCTGCCAGGCTCCATCCAACGGCGTGACCACTTCGGGCGGCCTCTGCCCCTGACCATATCATTTTATCAGGCGTCCGGAATTCTTATGCTCCCGCCGTCCTCTTGGCAGCTGCCCGGGATCTGGAGGCTCCCGCCGTCCTTTAATCAGCTACCCGGGATGCGAATCCCCCCACCGCTCTCCTCCATCAACATGGTCATGGTCTGCTCGAACACTTCCCGGACCGCCCGTCCCGAAGGGCAATCGACATCTACTATGCTGCGGGCTTCATTGACCGCCTTGACCGCTTCCGGGTCATAGGGGATCAATCCCAGCAGGGGCAAATGGTTGAGCTTGCAAAAAGCGGCAATCTTTTCGCTGTTGCCGGGGCTGGTATCGTATTTGTTGATACACACCCCGATCTTGGTCTGGAATTGCCGGGCGGTCCTGATGATCCGTTCCATGTCGCTGATCCCTGATAAGGATGGTTCGGCGATTATCAGCACCATGTCCACCCCGCTGAGGGAAGCGATCACCGGGCAGCCGATACCGGGCGAGCCATCGATTATGGCCAGGTCAGCCTCGATGACCACCGACATCATCTGCTTTTTGACCTCGGTGACCAGCAGGCCGGAGGTGCCGCTGCCCATCTTCAGCTGGGCGGTGGAGAACACCGCATCGTTGTGATACAGGCTCAATTCCCCGGCCACCGCCGGGTGCAGAGACACTGCATCCACCGGGCATATATATTCGCACACCCCGCATCCTTCACAGGCATAATCATCTACTTTATAGACCGACTCAACCCTGATGGCATCGAAGCGGCAATACTGCCGGCATAGGTCACACTCGATGCAGATCTCCTCATCGATCTGCGCCTTGGGCAACCCATAAAAGTCCGTACGCCGGGGTTCGGATGTCTGATCCAGGACCAGGTGGAGGTTGGGCGCATCCACATCGCAGTCGGCATATGCCTTGCCCTGAGCCAACTTGATAAAAGCCGAGGCCACCGTGGTTTTCCCGGTGCCGCCCTTACCGCTGAGGATCAATAGCTGTTTCATGCTGCACCTCCTCCTTCACCGTCTCCAACAAGGCCGCGAACATGGCCTGATACCGATCACTTTCATGAACTGCTACCCGGGCTTCGGAGTTTAGTACCCCCAACTCCCGATCATAATCGATCCGGGCCAGTATCCTGATGCCCTTTTCAAGGCAGTATTGTTCAGAGGGGTTGGGGCCCTCCAAACATTTGTTGAGCACCACCCCATGGGGTTTGCCGAACAACTGCACCAGTTCATGGACCAGGGCCAGGTTGTGGGCCCCGAAAATGGTGGGCTCCGCCACCAATATGCAGTAATCAGAATCCCTGACGCACTCCATCACTATACAGGCGCTGCCGGGGGGGCAGTCGATAAAGGTCAGTCCCTCCGGGATGTCGGCCAGAAGCTTCTTGATAATGGGGATCCCGGAGGCCTCACCGGTATTCAGTATCCCGGTCATGACCCGGACATCACCGGAAAGACCGCTCTCGATAACGCCGATGGACTTGTCCCTCTCCGTCAAGGCCCGCAGCGGGCACAGTAATATGCAGCCCCCGCAGGAATGACAGACCTCTTCAAAAATCATCAGCTTCTGATCGATATAAGCCAAGGCATTGAAATTGCAGAACTCCACGCATTTCCGGCATCCATCGCATAATTTCTGATCCACCACCGGGATCTTGACGGCGATCGTTTCGGTCACCACATCGGCCGGCTTCAAGAACAGATACCCGTTGGGCTCCTCCACATCACAATCGATATAGGCGGCATGGCCGGCCACAGCAGCCAGGTTCACGGACACCAGGGTCTTGCCGGTACCGCCCTTGCCGCTTAAGACCGCTATCTTCATCTTATTTGCCTCCCTGACCATGAAACCCGGGGTGAATATCGTCCAGGGGACTCAATCTGCCCTCTTTATAGGCGTTGATATTATCCTGGATCGAATCATTAATGGTCTTGAACATCTTGATGCCGGCGGCATCGATTACTTGTGCGGCATTCTCGCCGCAACGCGGGGTAAGCAAAACCTTGGCTTGGCTGTCCACCACCGTTTGGGCGGCCTTGATGCCGGCACCTCCTTGGCTGGCGGCAGCCGCATTGTCGATAAAATCCGCCTTGCCGCTATCGGTATCGTATATCAGGAAATAGGGCGCCCGCCCAAAGGATACACACACCTTGCTTTCCATGGATTTGTCATCTACTGGTACAGCAATAAACATGCTGGCCCTCCTTTCTGCATCGTAATTTTGCTTCAATGGTCATCGTTCAGCGGTTTTTTCAAGGTTTATGATCCGGCTCGGATAGAACTTTCTTGTCAAGCCCCTCCTTTTCCCTGGCTTTCCAGCCCATCCGATGACGGTGGCAGCCCCCGCATCGGCAAACTTCCTCCAAGCCTTCGCACAGTTGGTAATCTCCCCCCTCGATCCGCAGCACCCGGCTGTTTACCAGGGAGTCCGCCAGTTTTTGGCGGGCATCGTTATATATCCGCTGCACCGTGGTCCGGGCGATATTCATCTGTTCGGCGCTTTCTTCCTGGGTAAAGCCCTGTAAGTCGATGACCCTGATAGTTCCATATTCAGCCACTGACATGACTACGCAGTTTTAAGGGCTGACCGGCTGAACGAGCGGGCCGAAGCGGTCGTTGGCCGGCATGCAGCAGACCTTCCTCCACTTTCTGGGTCGGGCCATTTCCAATCACCTCATAGTTGGCCGGGCTATTGCTTCCCGGCTAGACTTGCCATCCGCTTATGGATGGATTCCAGTTATTCTACCCAATCCTCTTTTACTGCCGCGGCATCTGCCTAAGGTTCCATGGGCTGCGGCATCTGCCCTTCAGGTTCCAGGTTGACTTCCATGGCGTTGTTGATTTCCATCCCCGCCCTTCTCCGGCGAGACCGGGCCATTCCATAGCCCAGTCCCAGGATGGCGGCACAGCCCAATCCTTTGACCATGCCTCTTCCCAGACCGGATGCCATTCCCCAACCTGTTCCCCGGCCCATACCCGGCAATAAACCCATCGCCGCCCCTCGCCCTAAGGCTCTCCGGGCCCGGATCCCCCGCCGCAGGGCATCAGCACCAAGAATACACACCCCCATTCCTCTGCCCGTCATAGGCCCCATGCCCAACGGTCCGCTTCCATCCAAACGCGGCATAAAAAACCTCTCCTTTCCTGGGTCACTGCCTGATCATGGCCAACCCACATTGTATACATCCAACCTCTCGGCCAGGTTATAATCTTCCCCGGGTCTTTGACATATGTCATTGTAGCTCAAGTATAAAGTTAGTATTGGGCATATGTCAATAACTTAGTCGCGGTTGATAGAAAATTAGAACCGACGATAATAATATATTATCTCCGGTTCATCGATTCTGAGTATTTCACCATCGCCCATACTGACACTATTTTAATTTTTATCCTGTCGACTGACTTGCTTGCCCTGCTGATTCAAACCAAAATGATTAAGCCCTGGTACAGCTTTAGCCGGTGCATCCTTGTTCCGGCGGGGGCGGTTTTCTCTGCTGCCACGACGAACCATTTCCGCTGCCGCCTCCCGCTCAAAGTATACAGCGCTACAAATCTTCGACTGTCTCCACTAACCGGGTAAAGGCTGATCTGAGATTTTCCTGTTGCAGTTCCCAGACCGTCCGTCTCGTCAAGGGCAGGTCGTGGATCCTCTCGCAGTAGGGAATAGGATCGGCCAGGATCCCATAACCATAATAATCGCCCAGGGCAAATAACTGTTGGCTATTGTGGTCCCACTCCTTGGTGTTGATCTTGTTGGATATGATCAGATCGACCGGGCGGGGCTCATCACCAGCACCGGCCAGGCTCTGCTGCAGAGCCTGGATTTGGCCCAACTGATCCGGATGCCCGAGGTCAGTACACACCGCCAACTTAAAGGGGAGATCGAGCAGCTGTTTAACGTGGTCACTTGAAGTCGGATGTATCAGTACATACTCATAATCCGCCCCCTCCATAAGCGAGGCCGGGGCGCCTCCCCCCTCCGGCACCCCTTCATCGCAGTCCAGCCTCCAAAGATCAACCCCCAAGCGGGTTGGACTTATGAGTGAGGTGGGCGGCCGGTTGTCCTGATTCCCGGAGGACAAGGCATTTCCCAGCCATTGGTTGAGTTTTTCTGTTTTCCACCAATCAAGGATCAAAACCCGGTGGCCCCTGGCTTGCAAACCGGTAGCCAGATTGACCGTCACCGTGGTCTGACCGCTGCCGGAATGAATATTGATGATAGTTATGACCTTCATATGAATACCCCCTGCCAATTCTACCCGGTGCAACTACTGGTACGTTAATCATAACAGTAAAAAGAGGAGCCGGGCAGGGGCAGTTAGGGTTGCCGGACCAATAACCCGGTCAACGTTTCGGATCCAAAACAGATCTGGCACTGCTACTGGGCGTGAAAAAGCCGGCCCTGCGAAGTGCCGGCTCAAGCTTTTGTTCTACTTTTCGGAAACTGGAAATGCTCCGCTGCGGCTGCCTTATTTAACCACCGGCCACCTATCCTGTCCTGAATGCTTCCCCCGTCCCAGCAGCCGGGTCCGGCCGTCTTCCAGCTCACCATCATCCCATCATGAACATGACGACCGTGGGCCACCCCTGATATAGTATTTCAAGATCCAGGAATAATCGATCACCGCATTACGCAGATACCGCTCCAGCTCATGGTGGTATACCACTTTTATCCCGTCGCTCTCGACTACCTTGTCGTTCTCGTGATTTGACTCATCCAGAGTCAAATAAAAGCTGGGACCGCCTCAGCCAATGCCGCCGAAATTGACTCGCAGCTTGGCCTCCCCGGATATCTTGCGTTTTTCCAGACCCTCCGCGAATTTCCGGTGGGCCTTCTCCGTTATATTAAACATACTGTTCACCTGCCTTCCCAATATCCATTCATACCTTCAAAGATGCACGGATCGTCAACAAATCCCCCATACCCTAACAGGGTATCTATAATATAACCTATCCCTGCCCAGAATGCAATCGTCCGGATCAATATCTTTCCGACGCAACCTGCTCAAGATAGGCCAAAAATATACAAATGCTCCCCGGTGGCAGAGGGTTGTGCCTCTACTCGGGGAGCATGGCTGCGCCAATTCGGGCGGTTGTTATGCTTCGGGGGACCAGGCTGCCCAGACCCATCGTCCGGTTAACATTTGACCATAGGCCGCCGTGTAAGATTACCCACAGCGGACCCATTGGACAAATGGAAACAACCGGGAACTAATGAATTCCTCTTATAATTGCTCCAATTCGATCTTGAGCAACATATCATCGGCGAGCTCGGCAAACGTCTCCATATCGATTTCCTGCCGGGCAGTTATAGTCAGGCGGCGACCCGGTTTCTCCCAGATGCTGCGAAATATACTCTCATCCTCCCGGAAGATAAATCGAGCCGGATTGGCCAGCCGGGCCCGGGTGAGACCTTGCAGGGTATCGGCCAGGCAGGGCGACCCAGTAACGGTTACATTCAGGTCCGGGGTATTCAACTGTCCCAGTAAACGGTCGGCCACCAGGGCCATCCGCACCGCCAGGTACAGCCCCACACAGGCCTCCTGATGATGGGCGATGGCTTCTTCTATCATCATGTCGCGGCGCATCACCGGATCCAGAGCCCAGATATATGGCGTCCGGGGGGAGAATATGATGTCACCTTCGTAATAGGATTTGATATCCAAGACCGGGGTCCCATCTACTGCATCCATTCCGCTTACCGTCAGCCGATTGCCCTCCACCGCATCCAGGTGCACCAGGGTCAAAGCGATGGGATTGGGACGATTGGGGGAACGCAGGCCGAACACTCCAAATTCCGGCAAATTGGGATTTACCTTTTGCGGCACGGTTTTCAGGATGCTGCGGTTGGACTGGTGGAACCACAGCAACAACCAGAGATGGGAATTCTCTTCGATCCTCAGCAAGGCCGGGCTGTATTCCGGAAAAACTTCTACCACCGCACTTTTCCCCATCAGGGGTACGTCCGCCGGGTTGTCCATCTCTGATCTCACCACCCCGATCGGTTTTAGGGCTATGCTTATTTGTCCCTCCATTGGATTCACCTCTCCTTATGTATATCTTTTATTCTACCATTCTCACCTGGGGAGGGCCCTGAAATCCGGCCAGTAGTCTGCAATTATTCCTGCCATTTACCGATGAATCTCTGCAGCGGATTAAACACCAGGGCTTCGATTATCATTACCAACAACACCAGTATCAGAGCCCAGCCGAACAGCTTGCTGGTCTCCAGGTAGCCCCGGGCTACGAAAATGGCATGGCCGATCCCGTTTTGGGCCCCCAGCAGTTCAGCCATGATGGTGATCCGCAGGGATGAGGCCACACTGAGGGAAAACCCGGCCATAAATCCATAGAGCAGACCGGGCAGGTACACTTTGAGCAACTTGATCCGGGGCGGCAGCCGGTACACCTGGATCATTTGCAGCAAGTTGCTGTCGATGGACTGGATGCTCTTGGCCGAATTTAGATACATTATGGGCATGATCAATAATGCCGTCACAAATATCACCTGGGTGCTCCCCTGGCCGAACCGCACCATGGCGATGACCACGAAAATCACGCTGGGCGTGGCCAGTATGGCGTTGATGCCGGGCTGGAAAATGCTATCCAGGGATTTTCTGAGGCCCCCGAATATGCCCAAAAAGGTCCCGACCAGGACCCCCAGAACCAACCCGGTCAGCTGTCTCTTCAGGGTGACCATAAGGTTGTCAGTCAATTCCCCGCTGGCCAGCATATCGAAAATGGATTTGAAGGTGCTGCCCGGTGAGGCCACGATCAGCGGGTGGGAGGCCCAGGCCAGGACCTGCCACCCTGCCAATATGAGCAATATACCAAGTATATAATACCGGCGGAGGTTAATTTCCTGAATAATAGAAGTTGTCATCAGGCATCTTTCCTCCGATGGAGGCAGGCGGAGCGGTCTTCAGGTACTCAGTCAGGAATGCGTTGAGTTCGTCCTTGCACTGCGGACTGCTGACCGGCTCCAACCGGGCAAAGGGCAGGGAATTCTCTACCGCGTTGGCTTTCATCTTGGGGAAGTACTTCTCTACCACTGGCCCGGCGGCGGCCGGATTTTCATTGATCCATTCGGCGCTGGCATTGAATTGTTTCAGGACTTCGTTGACCAG
The DNA here is from genome assembly GCA_012522705.1 of Syntrophomonadaceae bacterium. Classification (GTDB taxonomy): domain Bacteria; phylum Bacillota; class Syntrophomonadia; order Syntrophomonadales; family Syntrophomonadaceae; genus PHAA01. The sequence goes on from JAAYJY010000180.1 coordinate 8,929, forward strand.
GGCCGTGTTCTTGGCGTTCTCTCCCACGATTATTATTCCCGCCTGGGGTATCCGGGCCGGGCTGCCGGTGGCCTTGCCCCATTCCACTTGCAGGTCAATTGCCCGTTTTACGGTTACATTCCCCTTGGCGGCATTGGCGATGGCCACCGACGAATTGGGTTCGTTGGAGAGGGCCAGTTTAATGTCTCCAGTGGCCAGCTTGGAGGAAGACTCGGCCATATCCATATTGAGGATGGTCAGATCCTTGTCAGGATCGATACCGTTCTGGATCAGGATATGGCGGATCAGGGTTCCGTGGTAACCGTTGCTGCCCCCGGTGACCGCTATCTCTTGGCCTTTCAGGTCGGCCAGGGTGGTGACGCTGTCATCGGCGCTCAGGATATACATCATGCCCCAAACTGCCACATTGGCCAGTTTCACATCGGCACCTTTGTTATAAAGCATGATGGCGTTGGTTACCGGGCCCATAATAAAATGGACCTGATTGGAGGTTATCATGGCGGTAAGCTGCTCACTGGTAACCCACGATTCAAGGGTGGTCTTGTCGGCCACATTCTGCAAGGCATTTTTCTCGACCAGGGGCGCCAGCGGGTAACTGCCCGCTCCCTGGGAAGCGGAGATCTTGACCTCCGGGAGCTTGTCCGGTGTTTTATCGGCGGGGGTTTGGGCGCATCCGCTTAAGCCTATCGCCAGGACCATGATAAGTACTGTTGCCAGGGTCTTTTTGATGTTTCTTTTCACAAAACCAGCCTCCTATATTTTGTCTAATTTGAGTCGTTCGCCGATATCCTGCATCTGTTCAAATATATATTGCATATCGCGCTCCGGCGGGGGTTTGTCCATGCGGTATTCTAGAGTTATCTGGCAAGGCCGGTCGTGCAGATAGATCATACGGTCGGCCAATCTGACCGCGTCTTCCAGGGTGTGGGTGACCATCATTGTGGTGCATGGTTTCAAAGCCAGCAACTGCAGCAGGTGGCCGCACATCGCCTCCCGCAGTTCGATATTGAGGGAACTGAATGGTTCGTCCAACAGCAATATATCCGGTTCCACCGCGAACGCCCGGGCCAACGAGACCCTCTGCTTCATACCGCCGCTGAGTTGGGCAGGAAAATAGTCCTGAAATCCTTCCAATCCTACCCGATAGGCCATCTCTGCGGCGATATGGCGGCGTTCTGATTTGGCTTCGGGCATGATATGGTGAAGCCCGGTCTCGATGTTTTCAAGGACACTGCACCAGGGGATCAGCCGGGGTTCCTGGAACACATAGCCGATATTATGACTGGCCCGTTCCATCTGTCCGGCATCCGGTTGCTGCAGCCCGGCGATCAGTTGCAGGATAGTAGTCTTGCCGATTCCCGATGGTCCGCATATACAGACGAATTCACCCTGGCCAAAAGTATAGGAAAAATCGTTTAGTACCTGCAAGCCGCCGAAGCTCTTGCTGACATGTTCCATCTTAATCGTCCTATCACCCCCCAGCACATTACGGGCTCCCCTGGCCCGCTTATCAGCGGTTCCTGCCCGGCCTATTCATCCCTTCATCCCAAGCCGGCATCACCTCCGCTTCAGAATTTGCCCCCCATGGCATTAAAAACCCGACACCAGGAAGTGCCGGGCCATGATGGTCGAACGTCAACCACCAGTGTGTAAAAAAGCCAGACGCCGCTGGCCATCCAATAAGGTACTGGTGGAAACTGCTCCTTTCCACACGGGAGGCAGGTCAGTTTCCCGGCCCTGCCCTACAGGCCTGCATCCCTCAATAATATGGAAAGGCATGCAGACTCGGAGCTTTTCTATTATGGAATATAGGTAACATTCGGGAAAAGTGTCGGAATTCCTGCTTTGAAATCCATTGAAACATAGTAAAATGTCAGAGGGAAAAACATTTCCGATCACGAAGTTGAGGCCATGGGGGGATACTTATGAAACAACCGGACTTCATGCTGCGGCGCTTGTTTTGCTGGCCGTCGCAAAATATTTCCCTGGCCATCTTCGTATGCTTGGTCATAGGCTTCGGGATCGGTCTGATCTTGGACACCACCCCCTTGAAACGTTTCGTACTGCCCCTGACCTTCGTGATCATATACCCCTCGATGATCGGATTCCGATTCAAGGAGATCTTTGGCAGATCCCACGGCAGATTGCTGGCCGCCGCCATGCTGGTCAACTTCACGCTGGTACCGGGGGTGGCTTATCTGCTGGGCACAGTTTTCCTGGCCGATTCCCCTCAGTTATTTGCCGGCCTGGCCATCGCGGCCTTGCTGCCCACCAGCAACATGACGATCTCCTTTACCATGCTGAGCGGGGGCAACGTCCCGGCTTCAGTCAAAATAACCGCCATCGGGCTTTTGCTGGGTTCAGTACTGGCGCCCTGGTATCTTTATGTTATGTTAGGTCGGTTCGTTCCTGTGGATGTGCTGGCTACCATGAAGACGGTAGGGATAGTGATATTGACTCCTCTGGTGCTGGGGATGCTTACCTATCGTTACCTGCTGCAGAAGTATCCCCCGGAGTTTTTTCAGGAGCGGGTCAAACCGTTGCTGCCGGCAGTAAGTTCCTGGGGGGTGATGGCTATCATCATCCTCGCTATCAGCATGAATGCCCAGACCATGGTCTCCCGTCCCGACATACTGGCAAAGGCCCTGGCGGTACAAGTAGCATTCTATGCTGCCAACTATGTCATCGCGATATTGGCGGGGCGGAGATTCTTCTCGGAGAATGATGCCCTGCCCCTGGTATACTCGATCGTCCTGCACAACCTGAGCATCTCCATCGGCCTGGCGGCGGCGGCATTTGGCCCCGACGCGGCTTTGATGGTGTCTCTGGCCATCCTTATTCAAGGCCAGGCGGCCGCTTGGTTTGTCAAACTGAATCAGCGGTATGGGGTCTTGGGCAAAGGCAAGGCATTAGCGAAAAGCCAGGCCTGAAGAATCAATTTTCGCTGTATTCCCGCAGGATGTATTTGGGCCGGTTTTTGGTCTCCAGGTAGGTGCGGGACAGGTATTGGCCAACTATCCCCATACAAAAGAGTTGGATCCCGGTTATAAACAGGAGGATTGCCACCAGCCCCGCCCAGGTGTTGGGCGCCCCGCCCCCGGCCAATTGTTGGACCATCAGGCTCCCGGCCATGATCAGGGCCAGGGTAAAGAAGACCGCCCCGATTATGGACGAGATAGCCAGGGGGGTGGTGGAAAAAGCGATGATGCCGTCCAGCGAATACAGGAAAAGCTTCCAAAAGGACCATTTGGTGCTGCCAGCAGCCCGCTTCCGGTTGTCGTATTCGAGCCATTTGGTCTTGAAGCCCACCCAGGCAAATATCCCCTTCGAAAATCGGGTACACTCGCACACTTGCAGGATGGAATCCACCATCTGCCGGGTCATAAGGCGGAAATCCCGCTCCCCATCGACCAGCTTGACGTCGGAGATGCGGTTGATGATGCGGTAAAAACGGCGGGCGAAGAAAGAGCGGATAGGCGGTTCCCCGGCCCGGTCAATGCGGCGGGTGGCCACACAATCATAGCCGTCGGTGATGATGGCTGCATACATGTCCTTGATCAGCCCGGGCGGGTCCTGCAGGTCAGCATCGATGATGGCCACATAGTCCCCGCTGGACTTTTCCATCCCCGCGTAGATAGCCGACTCCTTGCCAAAGTTGCGGGAAAAGGAGTAATAACGCACCCGACTGTCCCGATGCTGCAATTCCTTCAGCAATTCCAAAGTACGGTCCCCAGACCCGTCGTCCACAAATATGAATTCGAAACATACCTCCGGCATGGACTCCGCCAGCCGGGCCGCCTCACAATAAAACACCTCCAATACGTCCTGCTCGTTGTAGCAGGGCACCACTACCGAAATCCTGGTCATGGTGTCACAACCTCCCGTCGCCGGTCTTTGAAGATCAAATCCCGGCTGATCACATAATTCATGATGATGACGACCAGATTGGCGAATACCTTAACCACCAGATCATTCAGCCTCAGCAGGTCTATCATCAGGTACATGATGGCCGTATCCACCC
>JAAYJY010000181.1 GCA_012522705.1 Syntrophomonadaceae bacterium
ATGGGATTGATAGTAAGTGCCCAGCAATTGATAGGCCCCACATATGCACAACACCGGCAGGCCAGTCTCGATCTGGCGATATAGTTGATCCGCCTTTTTGGTCAAGTCTCCGTAAACCAGGTCCTGTTCGCGATCGGAACCGCCACCTATAAATACCATGTCCAACTGTTCGTAAGCCAAGGAGTCCCCTAAGAATATGCTCTCTATTTCGCAGCTAAATCCGTACCATTGCAGCCTCTTTTGCAGGCAGATCAGGTTGCCCCGATCACCGTACAGGTTCATCAGGTCCGGATACATGTGGGCTATACGGAATTTCGTCATGGCGGCCACCTCTTCTGGTTGGATTAAACGCAGGGAAGTAAACCTCTAGGTCGATCGTCTCGGGAGACTTGTTCCCCCCGCTTGCGGGGCGTAGTATTGTTGTTGCAGTTTGTTCAGTATCTTGCGGCTGGCAAACAAAGCGGTATACGTACAGAATATGTAGCTCAGCACGGACTCCTCATCTACCGCAGCTGTAATCCCGTCTTCCAAGTCTGACTGGATGCATATCTTGTCCGCCGGAATGCCGGCGTATTTGACTCGGACTGCCATATCCCCGCTGCGCTGTCCGGAACAGATGACCCGGTTTATGGTATCCAGCTCCTGGGCCAGTATCTCTACATCGGCGTCCCAGATCCAACTCACATCCCGCCCGTCGGCGACATTGTCATTCAAAGCCAGGAACAGATTTTTGGGGGCCGGGTCCATCCCCAGCATATTAAGGCTCTGATTAAAACCGGTGGGGTTTTTGATCAGTATAAGGATAATCTTCTTGCCCTTGATGGCGAAGGTCTCCATGCGGCCCGCTTGGGGTCGGAACTCGGCCAGGGCTTTTTGGATCACCTCTGTGTCCATCCCCGTCAGTCGGGCCAGAGCCACCGCCGCCAGAAGGTTATAGGCGTTATAGAATCCCTGGTAGGGACTCTCGACAGCCAGGTTGTTGACTTCAAAACTAATGTTGGGGGTCAGCCGCAGCCAGTGGGCCTGGAAATCGGGATGGGGATTGGTATTCCCGCATCCGGGACATTTAAACACTCCCAGTTGGGCGTAATGAAAGCGGACGTATTCCAATTCCTGGCCGCAGATCACGCAGAATCTCCCCTCCCGGCTGTCGGCCCCGGTCAGTGAGTCATAGTTGGTGTCGGCAAAACCATAATACCAGCAGTGCAGCCCGGTTGCGGCGGCAAAATCGGACTGGAGCGGATCATCACCATTTAGAACCAGTTCGATACCGGTTCCTTTGACCGCATCCTTTATCAGTCCGATGGTGTAGTCAAGTTCGCCAAAGCGGTCCAGCTGATCGCGGAAGAAATTGGTGATCAGCAGGTAGCGCGGTTTCATGACCTGCAACAGGAGAGGAACATTGGCCTCATCGGTTTCCAACAGCGCATAGTCCAGCTGCCGGTTGCCCAGCCAATTGCTGGAATTGATGAAGGCGGTGGTTATGCCGGGAATCATGTTGGCTCCGGCCTGGTTGTGAACGAAGGTGTTTCCCTGGGCGCGGATGATCGCCGCCACCATATTGGCGGTGGTGGTTTTGCCATTAGTGCCGGTAATCACCATCGTGCTGCGTATTATGTTGCGGCTCAGAACCTGGAGGAGGGGCGGATAGATGCGTGCCGCTGCCTTGCCGGGCAGGTTGCTGCCTTGGTGGCCGGCCAGGCGGCTGGCCAGGATAATTGCCTTCCCCACCAGTATGGCCAGGACCTTCAATATGTTTGACACCGGTTTGATTCCTTTATGAATAGAATTTAGGATCTAATCCAGGAACTGATCTTCCTGATATTGCGGGATCGATGATGCTCGGAGCCATTCAGCTGTTCATACACATCTTGTAGTATCAAAGCCATGTTTTGCGATGACATCTGTTCCGCCCGGTGCCGGGCATTGGCCTGCAGATGGCGATAATACCGATCGTCTTGGAGGATCCGGCACACGGCCGCGGCGAACTCATCGCTGTTTTCATTGGTCAGCAGTCCGTCCGTCCCGTCCCTTACCATCTCCCGCACCCCGGAAGCCCGTACTGCCACCACCGGTAACCCGGCCGCCATAGCTTCGACCAGCACCAGTCCCTGGGTCTCGGTCAGCGATGAAAATACGAAAAGGTCGGCGGCAAAATAAGCATTTACCAGGGATTCAAAGGGAAGTTGTCCGGTAAAGACCACGTCTTGTTCGGACCAACCCATGGATGCGGTAAATTCCCGGAGTTCCTCTTCCAAAGGGCCTCCTGCCACTAGTACCAGGGTGGTGTCGGGGAGGGTACACCTTATTCTTTGGAAGGACTCGATGAGAAAGGGAATGTTCTTTTCTGGACTCAGCCGCCCGGCATACAACAATATCTTATGGTGGGGTGGGATGGGGTAGTTTTTACGCAGCCAAGAAGCATTACCGTCCTGAAACTTTTCCAGCGGGATGCCGGTGGGAACCACAGTGATGGGGGTGGTTACCAGAAAGCTCCTGATGATAGATTCGATCTCATGGGAGGGGGCGATGATATGATCACGTTCGTTGCAAAAATGGCGGCTGTATTTGATAGTCACATCCTTGACCAGATCCTGGGCCATGCGAACATAGTGAACATACTGGTCATAGCGGGTATGGTATGTAAACAGCATGGGAAGATCGAATTTGCGGGCATAATGCAGTCCCACCCGCCCCAAGGTAAACGGGGAATGGACATGGATGATGTCCAGCTGCAGCTTCTTCATCAGGGATGGCATCCCCGGGTGCACCGGCAGGGCCAAGGTGTAGCCGGGGTTGGTCGGAGCCGGGATAGAAAAATAACGAAAAACGTTGTCTTCCTCTTCATCTTGGTTGGGATAGCTGGGTGCAAAAATGTATATATCATGTCCCAAGCGGGTCAATTCGTCCTTAAAGGTGGAGATTGAAGTCACTACCCCACTGGTATATGGTTTGTAGCTCTCAGTGAAGATGCCGATTTTCAATCTGATTCCCTCCTTAAATAAATAATATATACCTATTTAGCCATTATTTCAATGATCTGGCCCAGTCCCGCCCTTAGGACAGCTGGTCTTGGGCATACTGTTCCAAGGCGCTATTTAGCCGGTCCAATTCAATGTTGAGTACCTGCAGATGGCCTGCCAGGTCGGACGGATGGACCATATTGGCCGGCAGCAGGCCACTCCAATTAAGTGATTGCTGGTATATTTCCTCATTGTTCTGAATCAGCTGCTCCAATTCATTTCTCTTCTTTAACAGGTCAGTATATTGTTCCAATCCAAAGCACCTCACATTTTTCCCTGCGGCAGATGGAATACGTCGGTGTAAAGCTGGCTGCGGACGATATTGATGATATCGGCTATAAAATCGCCGATCAAGGGCATATTGACCACTACCAACTTCTGCAGCAGGTATATTACCAGAGCTGTCAGCAAGGTGAAGCCTATCGCCATTCCAAACCCCCGTACCATTCCCGCCCAGAAGTTCACAACCATCAACCGGCGGGGGTTATGGAGCATGTCTACATATTCGGCGATCCCCGTCTTCTCCATGGCCACGGCTAGACCATCCAATTTGGCGGATATGTCTTCCAGAAGGCCTCGCTCACTTTTCATTTCCGGCTTGTCACTCATTGCAGCCCGCTCCTAATTCTATTGTGCCTTGATTTGGATAAATAAATACCTTTAATTGTTAAGGGAGTGGATGGGGGCTGGTATCCTGCCCCGCCGCCCTATAAATCCGGCCGGTGAATTACGATTGACCTGCATGACCGGGGCCCGGCCCAGCAAACCGCCGAATTCCACCCAATCTCCTTCCTGCTTGCCTGGTGCCGGTATGATCCTTACTGCCGTAGTCTTGCGGTTGATCATGCCTATGGCCGCTTCGTCGGCAATTATGGCCGATATGATTTCCGCCGGGGTATCACCGGGAATGGCTATCATGTCCAGGCCCACCGAGCAGACACAGGTCATGGCCTCCAGTTTTTCTACGCTCAAAGCGCCTTCCGCGACAGCATTTATCATACCCTGATCTTCACTTACCGGTATGAAAGCCCCCGAAAGTCCGCCCACATGTGATGAGGCCATGGCCCCGCCTTTCTTGACCGCATCATTTAATAGGGCCAGGGCCGCGGTCGAACCATGGGCTCCTACCTTCTCCAATCCCATCGATTCCAGGATGTCGGCCACACTGTCGCCGATAGCCGGAGTGGGCGCCAGGGAGAGGTCTATGATGCCAAAGGGGACCTCCAGCCGCTGGGAAGCGATGCGGGCTACCATCTCTCCAGTACGGGTTATCTTAAAGGCTGTGTTCTTGATTACAT
>JAAYJY010000182.1 GCA_012522705.1 Syntrophomonadaceae bacterium
CCGTATTGTTGGCCCATATACAGTTGTGAGATGCTTCGCTAACGCTCAGCATGACACATTAAGATACTTTTTCAGCAGTCTCGGATCGTCCCCTTGCTTATTTCCCTACTCCACGGGGCGGCATTCGTTTATCCCCACCGTGAAGAAGGTGGCTGAAACCTGTTCATTCCATACTATGAACCGCCGCGCATCCTCAGCATACGCATAACCATAGACATCAAGCACTGTCTTGGGCGGAATGAAAGTGGTTTTGGTTACCAGCATCTCACGTTCCGTCTTTTTAATAAGGACCTCCGTCCGCCCCACCGTCGCTACTTTAAACAACATGACAACCTCCGCCTTTCACATTAATGTTTTTTTACAACGCGCAGTAAGATATCGGCACCGGCCTTGGATGAACTCAAAAAGTTTTAGGTAAATGCTATAAACCTCCCGGCTGTCACACCAGCACCGGGAGGTTTAGGGTGCTTCCTGTTACCACATGGCAGTCAGGATGCCATCATCGAAGAAGAAAACCGAATCCACATATTCGTATTCATAGACCCACAACTCGAACTGAGAGAATCTGGTTTTGGTGGGGGTGACGATGTCTGGTTTCTTTAGGGTCTGGACCAGCAACATTTCGTCAGTCATCCCGGCCCAAGGAGTCTCTCCCCTCAGCTTGGTCCAGGTTTCCGCGGACCAATTAAACATGGAGCGGGGATCCTTGTCGAGGATCGTGTATACCGACTTTGTGTCCGGTTCAAATAGGGTTCCCAGCAGATCGTGGACCGGTATCAAAGCACTGTATTGATCATTGATAGTGACTTTGAAGATGGCGTCCGTGTTCTTGATGACCATCCCGTCGGTTAATGTCTTATCTTTGATGTTGATCAGTTCCGGGTTGGATGACGCGCCCATGCTACGCCAAGTATCCAGATCAAAGAGCTGTTCACTGATGTTTACCTTGACATAGGTACCGGTGTAGTTGCTGTCGGATAATACCCCGACCTTAATGGGAGCAAAACCGACGGGCTCATAAAACCGGCTGTTGTTGTTAAAACCAGTCACCAAACCAAGGTCGACCCAATAGGTTTTACCGGCAAAGGGTGACTGCTGGAACCAACCGGTACCATAACGGGCCACATCGAAATCAGCCACATTTGGCACCAGCCTGCCGTCAGCGCTGTACAGGGTGACGAATTCCACCTCGTGATTCTTACCGGTGTAGCGAATATCGGCGGTCTTGACACCGTTTATAAATTTGGCTTCATACTCTTTATAGGGCTCCACCTTTTCGAAGCCATCATAGCGCCACTCCTCGATATCGGAGCGGCTGATCAGGATAAGGTTGGAATCGCCAACCCAGACCACGTTGTATCCGAGTGCTTCGGACAGGAAACGCAGTGGGATCATGGTCCGGTCGTTTATGATCGAGGCCGGAACCTCAAGCGTCCTGACCTCGCCGTTGACCAGGGCCTGGTCGCTGCCTATTGTGAAAGATATGGCCGTGTCGTCGCTGGTCCCGGTAGCCGTGCGGGTCGCCTCATCCCAGTCAATGGCTAGTCCCAAAGTGGAGAAAATGGTCCCCATCGGCACCAGGGTCCGGCCGTTGACGATTTGCGGGTTGGTGTCGAACAACAATTGCTGACCGTCGATATTGACCCTTATGTAGGGATACTTCTGGTAATCGAGGTTTTCGAACACCACCGTCTGGCCTGCCTCTTGGGCAGCTATGTGCGGCGCCGGAGCCATCAACAATCCCATCAACAAGAATACGGAAACAATAAACACCAAGCCTTTTCTGAACATCCTATCCCCTCCCCAATTAATCTTCTTCCAAAATATCAAAAGAGCCGTTAAAATCCTGACCTGTCCTGATTGTAACCAATCTATCGCGGCAGTGTTGAAACGACCCGTGGCCGAGTGATGATGCCATACTTTCTGATCCTATTTTAACATATTCTGCAATTGTTTCCTCAGCCTATGTATCAGGCTCCTAACGCAGCAGCATCCTCCAATACTTGTGTTTATCTTTGTAGGGAGGGTAAATGGGGAGGTCAAAACCGAAGCCTTTATGCAACACGGCTTTTTGGTGGGAAAAGGTATCGAAGCCAAACTTCCCGTGATAATTGCCCATGCCGCTGGTGCCCCGGCCGCCAAAAGGCAGGTTGGAATTGGCGAAATGATATTGGGTGTCATTTACACATCCCCCGCCAAAGGGAACATTTTCTATTACCC
>JAAYJY010000183.1 GCA_012522705.1 Syntrophomonadaceae bacterium
TTATCTCATTGCCCCAACGGTTGGCGATATCGTTAGCGCCAGAGTATTTGCCTTTGATGGCGAACCCGGCGAACTGATTGCCTCAACAATGGATGTGGTTATCACAGCTCCCGAAACGCAATATACTACCCTGTTTCCCAATGAAGTAATTTTATCTGAAGGTTATTATTTAATTGCCTTGGTTGAAGGTCAAAGCTTAATTAGTGTAGCCTTAACTTCTACTCCATTTGTTCCCAACTCAGCATGGGCTAATTTCGGTGATGGCTGGATAAATATTGGTGTTGATGGTAATAAGCATACCTATTTGATTGAGGGAATTTTTGACGAGTACGTTGCGCTTGATTTTGATATTGCCCTGGAATCGCTTACCATTCCAAATTATGTATTGGAGGGTAATATTGACATCTCAGGTGTTATCAGGAATATGAGCGTCGATGAACTGACTTCGATTGATATCGAATACACTGTAAATGGCGGCGAAGCATTAATGGAACCATTTACTGGCTTAAGTGTTGGGGCATTGGAAACGTATGAATTTGCTTTTGCAAACCCGCTTAGCTTAACCGAAATTGGGGCCTATGATATTGTCGTCACTATAAGCAATGCAAACGGATTAGGGCCTGATGGAAATCCGGACAATGACCAGTTAGGCACTATCGTTAACGTTCTTGATTACACTCCTGCAAAAATGGTTGTTGGCGAAGAGGCAACCGGAACCTGGTGCGGGTATTGCCCGAGAGGAAGTGTTTTTATGGAATATATGGCCCAAACGTATCCCAATAGCTGGATTGGAATTGCAGTCCATAATAACGACCCAATGGTGGTTCCTGAATATGATGCCGGTATTCAATCATGGATTTCCGGCTATCCAAGAGGACTTATCGACCGCGCGGGGAATTATGACCCTCTGGATTTTGAGGAAGCTTTTAACGAAAGGATCGCCGAATTTTCGCCCGCTGAATTGATGATTGAAAGCCAATCCATTGTGGATGGAGTATTGACTTTTGAGGTTACTGCTACATTTTTTGCCAAAGTTGCAAACTTTAACATCAATGCCGTTTTACTTGAAGATTATGTTACGGGTACTGGCGCAGGATATGCCCAGGCTAATTATTATTCCGGTGGAGGATTAGGAGAAATGGGTGGCTATGAAGACCTTCCAAACCCTGTTCCTGCTGCTGATATGGTTTACATGGATGTAGCCCGTGCTTTGCCGGGTGGTTGGGGAGGCGTCGAAGGAAGCCTTCCTGACACCGTATTTGCCGGCGAAAGTTATAGCTATGCCTTTACTGTTGCGCTCGACGAAAGCTGGGATTATGACAATATGCAAATAGTTGGCATGTTAATCAATAATAATAGTGGTGAGATCGAAAACGCCTGTGTAGAAGACGTCATCACCAGCATTCTTTCAATAACCAACAATAGTGAACTTTCAGTTTATCCAAACCCGGCCAGTGAGCAGGTAAACATAAAATCTGAACTCACCATTGAAACAATTACTGTTTACAACTTTGCCGGACAGATTGTTTTTGCAGAAACGGTAAACAATACCAATTACCGCGTTAACACTTCTAAGCTGGGTGCCGGAATTTACCTGTTCCAGATTGAAACTAAGGAAGGGAGAATTGCTACACGGATAATAATCGAATAAGGCATAGCTTAGATTTAGATGAAGAATTAATTTTTGACCCCGATTTTTTAACCCAATCATTTTGGGAAGAGATCGGGGCTTTTTCGTTTCTAATCATTAAGGAACAGAGAAAAACAAAATAATCCTCTGCGCCGCTGCGCCTCTGCGGTGAAAAAAAAGAAGTGAACCGCGGAGACGCGGAGACGCAGAGAAAA
>JAAYJY010000184.1 GCA_012522705.1 Syntrophomonadaceae bacterium
ATAAAGACCGCCAGCGAGTGCTGCATGGCGATGGCCAGGAAAGCCAGCCCTCGGAGGATATCTATTTCATCAAGGCGATGTTTTTGCATTTAGGGCATATTCTCTCTTCAGGCGCTGTTTTCCTGCCCGCCCATTCCCGGAGGGCATGGAGTCTTCACTTGTGGATTGAACCAAATCATAATAATATGTAAGATATCCAATTATTTAGAAGGGGCAGAGGGGACAAGCGGAATGGAGTTGGAGAGGTGTTTTAATTTTATCCTTACCAAAGCTCAGCGCCATGTAAACCAACTATTTAAAGCGGAATTGGCGCCCTTTGGGATTACCCCCGGTCAATATGCGATATTGAAATGCCTGTGGGATGAGAATGCCCAGACAGCCAAGAAAATAGCGGAACGATTGCATCTGGACAGTTCAACCATAACTGGTCTTCTGGACCGGATGGAGCACAAAGGTTTGATCGAGAAGCAGTCCGATCCCAAAGATCGCCGAGCCCTGCAGGTAATACTCACCGAGTTGGGGCAAAACCTGGAGGGACCAGTTTCCAAGGCTATACTGGAAGCCAACCGCAAAGCCTTGCTGGTCCTGGATGATAGGCAGGGTGAAGATTTAAAAAGTAAACTGGAGCAGATCAGCTTGGCTGAGTAAAACAGCAATTGGAGCGGTATGAGGGGTGGATTTATGAGCTACCGGCAGCATTTTCGTCATTTTTTGCGTTACCGCAAGATCGCCCGGGTTTATCTAAAATATGGGGTGGGTAATGTTATTTATACCTTGGGCCTGGACCGCTTTCTCCCCCGTGCTTCCGTTCAGGCGTTAAGGAAACAATATCAACCCGAGCACATAAAGGCCATCCGTTATTGCGAGGCGGCCACCGAATTAGGTCCCACCTTCATCAAGATAGGGCAACTGTTCTCGACTCGTCCCGATATATTTTCCCCGGTATATATAGAAGAACTTGAAAAATTGCAGGATCGGGTGCCATCAATTTCCTATGCAGAAGTAGTCAAGCAGCTGACCAATGAATTGGGCCATCCGGATGATATCTTCGCTGAGTTCGATCCCGAACCCTTAGCGGCGGCATCCATAGGTCAGGTTCATATTGCCCGCCTCAAGAGCGGGGAAAGAGTCATCGTAAAAGTACAACGCCCCGACATAGAAAAGACCATGGAAAATGATTTGGAGATTCTGAGGGAATTGGCCGGGGCGGCCGAGAACCGTTCTGAAGGTCTCCGACGCCTGGGAATGAAGGGCATCTTGGAGGATTTCAGCCGACTAATAATGAAGGAACTGGATTTCGACCGGGAAGCGAGAAACACCGAACGGTTCCAGAAGAACTTCGCCAATGACAAGCGAGTGGTGATCCCCAAGATATACTGGGAATACACCACCCGCCGGGTGTTGACCGAGGACTATATCGAGGGGGTAAAACTGAGCGATGTAAAAGAGATAACCGCCCGGGGCTGGGATCGCCACAAAGTAGCCCAGCTGGGAACTGCCACCTTCCTGACTCAGATTTTACAGCACGGGTTCTTCCAGGCTGATCCCCATCCCGGCAATATGCTGATTATTGATGAAGACCATATAGCCTTCATCGACTTCGGACAGGTAAGCTCCCTAAGCGACCTGCGCCTGCAGAACATCAGCGAGCTGCTGATAAGCTTCAGCAACGAGGAGATAGAACGGGCCGTGGCTACCCTGGAGGATATGGGGATACTGACCGAAGACGTGGACCTGGACGCCTTTTATGAGGACTTGTCGGATCTGATGGATGTGGTTGGCTCAGGCAAGATCGGAAATGTTGACATGAATCGCTTACGCAAGGATTTCCTGGACCTGGCTTATCGGTACAACCTGAGGATACCCGCCTACCTCACCTCGCTGTTCAAGGCCCTCATTACGGTTGAAGGTGTGGGAGTCAAATTCGATCCCTCATTCAATTTTAGGGAGAGCATTGAACCCCTGGTCCGACAGGTGGTGCGGGACCGATTCAAGCCGGAAAACGCCGAGAAATTCCTGCGTCACAAATACTATACCAATGTCCGCCCGGCCATTGATCTGCCCGTCGTTATCAACCGCTTTGTGCATAATGCCGATCAGGGAAGGCTTAAGATGGGGATGCAGATCAGTTTCAGCGAACCGGCTCGCCGGAGTATGATCAAGATAGTAAACCAGCTTAGTGCCAGCCTCATAATTGCCGGGGGATTGGTGAGCTCGGCTTTGATTATCCAGTCATCGGACCCGGAATTTTTCGTGAGCCATTCGGTGGTAGGTATTACAGGTTTTGGCATCTCTCTGCTGGCCTTGCTGATCTTTGTGATAAGTTTTGTCCGCAAGGGTTAGTTTGGCTGTGGGCTGGAAGCCTCAACGAGGGCGGTAATCCCGAATGCAGATGACGTTGTCTTCAACATAAGCCACCTCGGGCTGGGGTTGTTTGGCCGTGTTGACAGGAACAATTGATATCTTGTCCCCAATCCGAATCTGTTTGGGGGCCAGATTGAGTGCAAAAATGGTTCTGGTTATATCCCCGTAACACCCAGCATGAGCAATCCCTTCCAATCGGCCCAGCACGATGATGTCCCGGGCTGCAGTAATCTCGGAACTCTCATGAGCGTTTCCCCATATGATCATGGATCCTTCGCTATGCAACTTCTGCCCACTGCGCAGATTGCGGTAAATGAACACGTCCTCGCCGGCCGTCCTGCTCCGCCGGGCCGGGGTATGGACGTTATGCATGATCATACCGTATTCCAGGCACAGCCGTTGCAGGGCTGCGATCTCTTCCTGGGTGAGGGACTTAAGCCCTTCACCCTGAAACAATACCGGTGAACCATTGAAGATCTGGGGCGTGGCTTCGAATTTCTTTTTCAATATGGCTGCGTATTCGTCAC
>JAAYJY010000185.1 GCA_012522705.1 Syntrophomonadaceae bacterium
GGGCTGCGGCAGGCGGTGGCCGAGGAGGCCAAACCATTGGATCTGGAGAAGGAGTACGCGGACCGTTTCCCGATAGTTAAAACCAAACGCTTTGTAATGAAACCAATGGACACCGAGGAGGCTATCATGCAGATGAATCTGCTGGGACACAATTTCTTCATGTTCTATAATGCCAACACTGGTTCCATAAACGTGGTTTACAAGCGCATGGACGGCAACTACGGCTTGATCGAGCCCGACTAAGTTGCTTGGTACGGGGCAGAAATGCTACTATAAAAAAGCATCCATATGCTAGGGAACCTTACTGGTTCCCCTTTTTTTGAAAAGAGGGTTAGTAAAAGTGATCAAGGATTTCGTAAAACGGCTGATCGACGATAGCGAACGGGAAATAAAAAAACTCGGCCGCATAGTAGAGGACATAAACCAACTTGAAGACCGATTCCGCCAACTGGCGGATGATGATTTTCCCCGCCATACGGAACAATTCAAGCAAAGGCTGGCCGACGGGGAGACTCTGGACGACATCTTACCCGAAGCCTTCGCACTTGTCCGGGAGGCTTCCCGCCGGACCATGGGGATGAGACATTTTGACGTCCAGCTGGTAGGCGGAATGGTGTTGCACCGGGGCAAGATAGCTGAGATGAAGACCGGTGAGGGCAAGACATTGGTAGCTACCCTGCCGGCTTACTTGAATGCCCTGGAGGGGAAGGGCGTCCATATCGTAACCGTCAACGACTATCTGGCCAGTCGCGATGCTGGATGGATGGGTCCCATCTACGAGTTCTGCGGCCTCTCGGTAGGACTGATCGTTCACGATCTGACCTACGCCCAGCGCAAAGCCGCCTATTCCTGCGACGTCACCTATGGCACCAATAACGAACTGGGCTTCGATTATCTGCGCGATAACATGGTGGTAGCGGCTGACAACATGGTTCAGCGGCCTCTCAACTACGCTATCATCGACGAAGTCGATTCTATTCTGATCGACGAGGCTCGTACCCCATTGATCATCTCCGGGGAAGGTGACAAACCGACGGACCTCTATATGCGCATCGCCAAATACATCCCCCGGCTGGCAAATGAGGCTGACTACATTGTCGATGAAAAAGCAAATGTAGTGACCCTGACAGAGGATGGGGTCAGAAAGGTTGAGCAACATTTCAACATCGAAAATCTATCTGACAACATGGAGATAGCTCACCATGTCAACCAGGGCATGCGGGCCCACACCCTAATGAAGAAGGACCGCGATTATGTGGTCAAGGACGACCAGATCATAATCGTGGACGAATTTACTGGCCGCCTTATGTTTGGACGTCGTTACAGCGATGGTCTGCACCAAGCCATTGAAGCCAAGGAAGGGGTAAAGATTGAGAAGGAATCCCAAACCTTGGCAACCATAACCTTTCAGAATTATTTCCGTATGTACAAAAAACTGGCTGGCATGACCGGAACCGCCAAGACCGAAGAAGAAGAATTCATGAACATCTACGGGATGAGTGTGATTGTGGTACCCACCAACCTGCCAATGGTACGTGATGACCGGGCGGATTGGGTGTATCGCAGTGAACCGGGCAAGTTCACTGCGGTGGTGGAGGATATCGTGGAAAAGCATAAACAAGGCCAACCGGTTCTGGTGGGAACAATCAGCATCGAGAAATCAGAACTGCTCAGCAAAATGCTTACCAAGAGGGGTGTGAGACACCAGGTCTTGAACGCCAAACACCACGAAAAGGAGGCCCAGATAATCGCCCAGGCCGGGCAGCCGGGGACGGTGACCATCGCTACCAACATGGCCGGTCGCGGTACCGACATCGTGTTGGGGGAGGGCGTGCAGGTTCTGGGCGGTCTCTACGTGCTGGGGACGGAGCGACATGAATCCCGGCGTATAGACAACCAGTTGCGAGGCCGTTCCGGTCGCCAGGGGGATCCCGGTGAATCCCGCTTCTACGTCTCCCTCGAGGATGACCTGATGCGGTTGTTTGGGTCCACCAATATAGAAGGATTGATGGATCGCCTGGGCATGGACGACAGTATTCCGATTGAAAACAAGATGATAACCAGGGGCATCGAGAACGCTCAGAAAAAAGTAGAATCCCGCAACTTTGGCATCCGCAAAAATGTACTGGAGTACGATGACGTTATCAACAACCAGCGGATGGTGATGTACAAGGATCGCCGCAAGGTGTTGTATGGTGAGGATCTAAAGGAGACGGTCTCGACTATGATCGATGATGTCATCGATCGCGTGGTCGATAATTTCGCCGGTGACTTCAAATACTCGGATGAATGGGATCTGGAAGGCTTGATTACTTACGTAGAGCAGAGTATCCTCCCGGGAGCAGTATGGAAACCAGAGGACCTGGTGGGCATGACCAAGGAAGAGGTCAAGGAACTGATCGTCGAGAATACCCATGCCCTTTACGAAGACCGCGAACAAGAACTGGGCAGCGAATTGATGCGGGAAATAGAGAAGGCTATCATGCTCCGTATAATTGACAACAAATGGATGGATCATATCGATGCCATGGACCAGTTGCGCAACGGCATCAACCTCCGCGCCTATGCCCAGCGGGACCCGTTGGTGGAGTATAAATTCGAGGCGTATGAAGCTTTCCAGGATATGGTGTATGCCATAAAAGAGGATGTGGTCCGCTATGTGTTGCGGGTAAAAGTGGCAGCCAGGCCAGAGGAGAAAAGGATGGTCACCAATCAGGGGGAGTCAACCCGCAAGAATCCGGTGCAGGTGGAAAAGAAGATTGGCCGCAACGAGCCCTGCCCGTGCGGGAGCGGCCGGAAATACAAAAAATGCTGCGGGCGCAATGCCAGCTGATAACGATAAAATTACGGTAACCGGGATGAGGTGATTATTTTGATTGAGGATCCGCGGGGCACTATTGCTTCCATTATCAACAGTCTGAATGAGATGAGGGTTTCTCTTTGACATTGCTAATATTGAGATGGAGATAGGCAAGCTTCATCAATCGACCCTTGCGGAAGATTTTTGGGGTGAGAACCAGGAAGCCCAGAAGGTTCTTAAACGGATAAGCGACATGCAGTCCACAGTGGACAAATTTAAAGGGTTTTGGGATGAAGCTCAGTTCATCAAGGAAATGATGGATATGGCCGAATCAGAAGGCGAGACGGAAATATATCGCGACACGGTCCGGGATCTGGAGCGTCTGGCCAAGAGGTTTGAAGAATATGAACTGGTGATTCTCTTTGCCGGTGAAAACGATGCGGGCAACGCCATCATTTCCATGCACGCTGGCGCCGGGGGAACCGAAGCCCAGGATTGTGTAGGGATTCTCCTGCGGATGTATACCCGCTGGGCTGAGGATTCAGGATACACTGTGGAGATAATGGATTTCCTGGCCGGGGATGAAGCCGGGGTAAAGAGTGTTACCTTTATGGTCTCCGGTTTGTATGCTTATGGTAAATTAAAATGCGAGGAAGGTGTTCATCGCCTGATCCGTATCTCCCCCTTCGATTCTTCAGGCCGCCGCCACACCTCCTTCGCTTCAGTGGCTGTCCTGCCGGAGATAGGTGACGATATTGCCGTCGATATAAACCCCGAGGATTTGCGCATCGATACCTTCCGTTCCGGGGGTGCCGGGGGTCAGCACGTAAACAAGACTGACTCGGCGGTGCGGATAACCCACCTCCCCACCGGGATCGTGGCCCAGTGCCAGAACGAACGCTCCCAGTACAGTAACCGGTTGGCGGCGATGAAGATATTGACGGCCCGACTCTATGAACTCAAGCAAAAAGAACGTGAGGATAGCCTGCAGAAAATCAAGGGAGAATATAAGGAGATAGCTTGGGGCAGTCAGATTCGCACCTACACTTTGAACCCATTTTCCCTGATCAAAGACCACCGCAGCAATATGGAGGCGGGCAATGTTCAGGCAGTAATGGATGGCGATCTAGACGGGTTCATCAATGCCTGCCTGCGGATGAAGAGAGAATAATAACGGGAGGTATATGTGAGAGAGATTACGGAGAGTACGATCCACGCAGTGGAAACTAAAGCTCGGTCACTTCGCCGGCATATCATAAGCATGCTGGGGGAGGCTGGTTCGGGCCATTCCGGTGGTTCTCTGTCGGCCGCCGATATCGTGGCGTGCCTATACTTCTGGGAAATGAATGTCGATCCTCATGAGCCTCACAAACCGGACCGGGACCGTTTCGTGCTCAGCAAAGGACACGCCGCCCCTGTGTTATACGCCGCCCTGGCAGAAAAGGGATTTTTTCCGGTCATTGAACTGGATAGCCTTCGCAAACTGGGCAGCCGCCTGCAGGGACACCCCGACATGAATAAATTGTCTGGGGTAGAAGCGTCGACTGGATCCCTGGGGCAGGGTATCTCCTGGGCGGTAGGTATGGCCTTGGCCGAAAGGATGAATGGCCCTGACCGCTACCGGATTTATGCCCTGCTGGGTGATGGGGAAATCGAGGAGGGCCTGGTTTGGGAGGCTTTGATGGCGGCGGCTCATTACAAGCTGGACAACCTTACCGCATTCCTGGATCACAACCGACTCCAGATAGACGGACCCATTGCCGAGGTCATGTCACCGGAACCGGTGGCTGACAAATTCAGGGCCTTCGGCTGGGAAACCCTGGTCATCGACGGTCATGACATCAGCCAAATAATGCAGGCATTGGAATTGGCCCGCAGCACCACTGGCAGACCCACGGCTATTATCGCCGATACCGTAAAAGGTAAAGGCTGCTCCTTCATGGAAAATAAAGCTGAGTGGCATGGTACCGCCCCTAATCGCGAGCAGACCATTCAGGCTCTGGAAGAACTGGAGGTCAGCCCTCAGCGGGCTTAAGGTCTTTTTTTAAACATATGCTGAACCAATCGTCATTATTTAAGGGGGTACTGATTTGGAAAAGCAAGCCACTCGGGATGCCTATGGGAAGGCTTTGGTCGAGTTGGGACGAAAGTACGGCGATGTAGTGGTATTGGACGCGGATCTATCCAAATCAACCAAGACGGCTGATTTCGCCAAGGTATTTCCGGACCGTTTTATAAATGCCGGGGTTGCCGAGCAGAATATGATGGGGATGGCTGCCGGTCTGGCTGCCTCGGGAAAGGTGCCGTTCGCCAGTTCCTTTGCAATTTTTGCAACGGGGCGGGCTTTTGAAATCGTCCGCAATTCACTGGCCTATGCCAATCTGAATGTAAAGATATGCGCCACCCATGCCGGGCTTACGGTCGGCGAGGATGGAGGTTCCCATCAATCGGTGGAAGACCTGGCCATTATGCGCTGCGTACCAAATATCACCGTAGTGGCCCCCGCTGATGGCGTCTCCACCCGGCAGGCGGTAGCAGCGGTTTATCATCACCCCGGTCCGGTGTACTTAAGGCTGGGGCGTCCGGCGGTGCCGGTGATATATGATGAAAGCCTGAGTTTTCGCATCGGCCGGGGTATCGTGCTGCGCGCCGGCAAAGATGCGACCCTGATTGGCTGTGGGATAATGGTGGCCAAATGCCTGGAGGCAGCTGATCGTTTGCGGGCGGAAGGAATCGATGTCTCAGTGGTCGATATGCATACCATCAAACCAATTGACCGGGATCTGATCGCCCGCAAAGCCCATGAGACCGGGGCCATCCTAACCGTGGAGGAACACAGTGTATTGGGCGGATTGGGCGGCGCCGTATGTGAAGTGGTTTGTGAGCAATTCCCGGTCCCGGTAATGAGGATGGGCATCAATGACCAGTTTGGCCAATCCGGAACCCCCGATGACTTACTGGAGTATTATGGCCTCAGCGTCGCTATGATCATGGCCAACACCCGGATATTGCTGTCGAAGAAATAAATTCCTGTGGGAAAATTGGAGACTTTTGCAGAAACCACCTATTAAAGGTGGTTTTTTTGTGTTATTATTAAAACGATGGACATCTTGTCGGGCTTGTCAGGAAGGATGTCCTGGCGTACATACATTCCGGAGGAATCGATGCTGGTCCAATTCTACAATGTCACCAAGGTTTATACTAACGGAGTGAAAGCGCTCAATGACGTCTCGCTGAAGATAGAGCGGGGTGAATTCATCTTCCTTATGGGTCCCAGCGGGGCCGGGAAGTCTACCTTTATAAAGATGCTCTTTCGGGAGGAACTGCCCACCCAGGGACAGATTTTTATATCGTCACGCAGTATTGTGCGCATGAAACGCCGTGAGGTTCCTCATCTGCGCCGCAGTATGGGGGTGGTCTTCCAAGACTTCAAACTGCTGGAGAACAAGACGGTAGTGGAGAATATCGCTTTCGCCATGAAAGTGGTTGGCTTGGGCAACCGCGAGATAGCCGCCCGCACCGCGGAAGTGATCAATATGGTGGGCTTGAAGGGCAAGGAGGACTCTTTCCCCGGACAGCTCTCCGGCGGCGAGCAGCAGCGAGTGGGGATAGCCAGGGCCATAGCCAATCGTCCCCTCCTGCTCATAGCCGATGAACCTTCCGGTAATCTGGATATGGTTACCGCGGAAGGGATAATGGAGTTACTTTACAATATCAATCGCAAGGGGACGACTGTGATCATGGCTACCCATGCCCGCGAACTGGTCAGGGACGCAGGCAAACGGATTATCACCCTGGAAGCCGGCCAGGTCGTTTCCGATTTGTGCACCCTGGAGTAGCAGCAATGATCTTGAAGAATTTTGGCTATTTTTTAAAAGAAGCCTTGATATCCCTATCCCGCAACCGGGTTTTGAGTCTGGCTACCGTAACTACTATGGCGGTCTGTATATTTTTCCTTGGCGTAGCGGTTTTGTTGACTGTCAATGCCGGCAACTTCATGAACCAACTGGAGTCTGACATCGAGATTATCGCCTATTTGGACGACCCTTTGACGGATGAGGAATTAAAAGACGTCGAAACTGATATTCAGTCCACGGCAGGGGTGCAGGAGGTAACCTTCGTCTCCAAGGAGGAAGCCCTGCAGCGCCTGCAGGAGAAATTCTCCCAAGAGGACTATGATCTGCAGCAGACCCTGGGCAAGAATCCTCTGCCCAACAGTTTTGAGATAAAAGCGCTGAATCCTCAGGAGGTGGCCCAGGTGGCCCAGGCGATCGGGGATATCCCGGGGATATATAAGGTCAATTACGGACAGGGTTTGGTAGAGAAATTATTCCAGGTGACCAAATGGGTCAGGATACTTAGCATGGTGTTCATGGTTATCCTGGCTTTGGGGGCGATTTTCCTGATCGCCACTACCATCAGACTAGCGGTCTTTTCCCGCCGCAAAGAAATATATCTAATGAAGTTGATCGGTGCCACCGATTGGTTCATACGCTGGCCTTTCTTCATCGAAGGGATAATGATGGGCCTGATAGGGGCTCTGATAGCCATCGGCTTGTTAGCGGGGGGCTATACATCATTGATCAATAGCGCCCAAACTGCCCTGTTCTTTATTCCGCTGGTCAGTCAGCAGAATTTTCTCGTGCAGGTTTATATGGGCCTGGTGGCAGTAGGTGCTGTTTTGGGAATCATCGGAACGTATATATCTTTAAACCGCTTCTTGAATGTTTAGTGTTAGGGCTTTGGGAGAAGGGGCGATGGGAACCTATCGGCAGAATCTGGTTGGAGGGCACCGGTGGTTCAGAAGAAATCTTGGCAGGGGCATGGGTGGAGATTTGTCAACTGGGAGAGTTGGAGAGGGGGAGTGGGCGTACTGATGCGGAGACAAAGAACGTTTATTGGATTTATTGCCTTGGTGATGATGATGGTCATGATTCTTCCGGTTAGTGCCGACCAGTTAAGTGATCAGCAGAAGTTGCTGGATAGCTTGAATAAGAGGATGGAGGCTACCCAGAAGAACCTGAACCAGGCTTCCCGGGCGGAAAAGACCATCCTCGGTGAAGTGCAGGGCATCGAAGAGAATGCTGAGCGGACCCAAAAGGAAATAGATGAACTGACCAGTAACATTGCTCGTCTGCAGGGCAGGATAGCGACCCTGAATAAGGAGATAAAGATCCATCAGGACGAGTTGGACAAGCAGGTGGCCATTCTGGGGGAGAGACTGGTAGTGATCTATGAACAGAGGGATATCTCATACCTGGAGGTTTTGTTGGGATCCACCGACATAAAAGACCTTATCACCCGGATGGATATGCTTGGTACCATTATCGACCAGGACAAGGAATTGATAGAAGAAATCAACCTGCGCAAAAAGGAACTCGACAATAAGAAGGCCGACCTGGACGTTCAGCAGCGAGAACTGGAATCCGCGCGGGTGACCTTGGTCGAAAAAAAGGCGAAACTGGCCGAGCAACTTAAACAGAAGAAGAAAACGCTGTCCAGCGTACAACAGGAACAGGCCAAGTATGCTCAAGCCATGAAGGAGTTGGAACAAGCCTCCGCTGAAGCCGAAGCCATGATCCTCAAGCTGCAGGGAAAAGGCGGCAGCATAGGGACCGGCACCTACACTTGGCCTACACCGGGTTATACCACAATCACCTCCGCTTATGGGATGAGATATCATCCGATATTGAAGGTTAACAAGTTACATACCGGTATCGACATCGGGGCGCCCAGCGGGGCTAAGATAGTGGCGGCCGACAGTGGTAAAGTTATATATTCAGGGTGGTTGGGCGCCTATGGTAACACCGTTATCGTCGACCACGGGGCCGGCCTTTCGACCCTATACGGACACCTATCCGCCCGCCAGGTAGAGGTAGGGGCCCGAGTGTCAAAAGGCCAGATGATTGGAAAAGTCGGCAGTACTGGGTGGAGCACCGGGCCTCACCTCCATTTCGAGGTGAGGAAGAATGGTAATCCCATCAACCCCAGATCCTATATTTAGACATAGCGGCTTAGCCGGAACCAGGTTTCCCGGCAGTGTCGAAACGGATCAGAAGGGCCAGGAATTTATGCTATCCTGGCCTATTTTTATGGGCCGAGATTAGCGGGGCTTCATTGTTTTGCAGATTGGTTTAGAGTAACATTGATTCATGTAACATAATCACGAGCGGTCAGCAATAAACTTGAACATGGTGGTGTATTTTTGATTAATAAATCATTGAGATTCATAGTGGGCATCCTGGCTGTTATCGGTTTGGGCGTGGTGCTGCTGACTGGTTACACCATAGGCACCAATTGGAGCGGGTGGAGCAGCTTGTTTAGCGTATTAGGCCTGATACAGACAGTCTCCCTGCATGAACCACCGACTGACAAGATGCTGGAAGGGGCTACCGCGGGAATCGTGACTTCCCTGGAAGATCCCTATTCGCGATACCTGGAAAAGAGCCAATGGGAAGAATTGCAGCTGCAGCTGAATGCCGAGTTCGGCGGAATCGGCGTCTATTTGGTGGAAGCAGATGAAGGCAAACTAACCATCGTATCTCCTATTAAGGGGACACCCGCAGAGAGAGCCGGGCTTAGGAACGGTGATATTGTGACCCAGATTAATGGGACCAGCACCTACGGCATGAGCCAGGAAGACGCGGTCCAACTAATGCGCGGGGATCCCGGCACCCAGCTGGAGATGATGGTATACCGGCCTGAAGAGGGCCGGGAGATCGAGTTCAAGATTATCCGGGAGATAATAAACGTGCCCTCGGTAGAAGATAAGATGGTGCATCAGGAACCACTGTTGGGATATATCAAATTGAATATGTTCCATGCTCGTTCTGCCCAGGAAATGGCGACCAGCCTAAATAAAATGGAATCTCAGCGTATTGAAGGTCTGATTCTTGACCTACGGGACAATGGCGGTGGCGACTTTGACGCAGCAGTGAGTATCGCCGACCTGTTTCTGGATGAAGGTGAAGTGGTGAGTATAAGGGATGCACGGGGTCGTGAGACTGTCCATAAGTCCTATGCCGGATCAATCTCCATCCCCCTGGTGGTCTTGGTCAATAAGAACAGCGCCAGCGCTTCTGAGATCCTGGCAGGTGCTTTGCAGGATAACCATCGTGCGGTTTTGGTAGGCGAGAAAACCTTTGGTAAGGGCTTGGTCCAAACCGTCTATCCATTGGCTGACGGGGGAGCTTTGAAGCTAACCACCCAGAAATATTTTACCCCGGATGGTACCGACATTAATGAGATTGGAATAAATCCCGACATAGTGGCGCAAAATGCTGATACAAGTGACCAGGATCTACAACTGGAAAGAGGCATCGAATATTTGCAAGAGAAGACGTCATAATTTTAATGTTTAAGGGGTGTGAC
>JAAYJY010000186.1 GCA_012522705.1 Syntrophomonadaceae bacterium
CATAGAGCTCGAAACGGTGGTTGCGGGCTCCCCCTAGGCTCACCGCATATTTCTCCAAATCCCTCAATCCCTGGGTCGCCTTACGAGTGTCAACCAATTGGCCTGGACTATCCTTGATCATATCCACTACTTGGCGGGTTTTTGTCGCGATCCCGGATAATCTCTGCAGGAAGTTAAGGGCGGTACGCTCGCCGGTCAGGACTGTCCTGGTACGGCCTTGAACCACGGCCAGTATTTCACCGGGGGCTATACGTTCCCCGTCATTTTTGCGGATTTCGAATTCGACTTCCCTATCCAGGTGGCGAAATACTGCTTCACTCACCTGTATCCCCGCTACCACACCGGAGGCCTTGGCTTTGAAAAGTCCCCGCGCCCTCTGCCCGGCCGGAATCAGATTTTGAGTAGTTATATCCCCGTAACCGATATCTTCTTCCAGTGCTCTCTTGATGAGATCTTCCAGTCCCGGGTAATCCATATCGTGCCTCCTGCTACATTATTGCCCGCGCATATGCTGAAGATGGATCTGTGAAAGCCCTTCCCGCCCCTCATCCACATTTATGCTTATCAAAGGTTAACAAAGCTCACATGCTTCATCCAATTAAGATCATCTCTCTGGGGATAGTCGGAACGAAAATGCCCTCCCCGGCTTTCCCGACGCCACAGCGCCGCCTGGATCACTACCCGAGCCACGGTCAGCATATTGACCATCTCCATGTAGGTCAGAGGGTCATCACCCCGGGTCAGGCTGCGGTACAGCTGTTCTATTTTTGCCCCCGCTTTCTTTAGACCAGTTTGTTCCCTGATGATGCCTACCTCATTCCACATGGTTGCCTGCATCTCACCCTTAGCGTCGGCGGGACTGACCCCCTCCAGAGGCGGGTGATGGAGCCAATTATGATCAAAGTTCCTATGAATCTCGTCCTTGTTGATGTGGCGGTGATACAATATTTCCCCGGCATTATCCACTATCCGCGCCCCGAACACGATACCCTCCAGTAAGGAGTTACTGGCCAATCGGTTGGCGCCATGCACTCCGGTACAGGCCGCTTCACCACAGGCGTAAAGCCCGGTTATGCCAGTCTCCCCGCGGGTGTTGGTTTTTATTCCGCCCATGGTATAGTGGGCCCCCGGCGATACCGGGACCATTTCCTTTTCAAGGTCGATGCCATGGAGCAAACAGTTGCGATAGATATTGGGGAAGCGAGTACTGGCGGCGGGAATATCGCGCATATCAAGATATACGAATTCGCTACCAGTAGTATTGCATTCGTTCAAGATAGCGCGGGAGACCACATCCCTAGGTGCCAATTCCAGCATGGAAGAATATTTGCCCATAAACCGTTCGCCCCGATTATTATATAGTTTTCCCCCTTCACCACGCACGGACTCCGAAATCAAAAACCTCTGGGTCTCATAACCGAAAAGCACCGTGGGATGGAACTGGATGAATTCCATGTCGGCCAATTCTGCGCCCATCCGAAACGCTGCCGCCATACCATCGGCGGTAGCAATATCCGGATTGGTGGTATTTTGGTATAACTGTCCGGCACCACCAGTCGCTATGATGGTGCACCGGGCGATATAGACCGACGAACGGCCGGTGATACTGCTGTATACTAAAGCACCATGACAGGTTCGCAAATCGTCATTGCCCAGCAAGTCGACCAGGCAATGATGCTCTTTTATTTCAATATTGCTGTTGCCTATACATTTGTTAACCAAAGCCACCCGGATGACCTCGCCGGTGGCATCGGCAGAGTGCAGCACGCGGGCCCGACCGTGCGCCCCTTCACGGGTAAAGGATATATTGCCATCCTTCATGTCAAAAGACGCCCCGATCTCCATGAGTTCACGGACCCGGGCTGGCCCTTCCGATACCAGCACATCTACCGCGGCGATGTCACACAATCCGGCTCCGGCTTCCAAGGTGTCTTCCAGGTGCAAAAAGGGGGAATCCGCTTCGTGTACCGCCGCCGCAATGCCTCCTTGGGCAAGGCCGGTATTGGAGTCTTTGAGAGTTTTTTTGGTCAAGACTACCACCCGGCCATGTTCAGAGGCCTTCAATGCCGTGAAAAGTCCGGCAATGCCGCTGCCCACGATTAGAAAATCAGTGAAAAATAGGGGAGTGTCTGGCTCCAGCTCCCCTATATATCTGGTCGTGATCATTTTCCACCTTCATTGCCACATATTGAATGGTCCGGGCTTGTTCATACCTTTTCCCGGCTGGACCGTTTCAATTATAATCGATACCAATACAATTGTAACCTTTTACCTATCATATCTGGTTATTCGTGTTTACCCATACAGGTCTTCTTGATATTATTATTTTCATCCATGAATACCAATCTGGGCTTATGGATTCGAGATTCTTCATCATTCATGATAGTATAACTGAGGATAATGATTACGTCCCCGCGCAGCGCCAACCGGGCAGCCGCCCCATTTAGGCAGATTATGCCAGATCCCCGTTCACCTTCTATGACATATGTCTCAAACCGGGCTCCATTATTGTTGTTGACTATCGTCACTTTTTCATTTTCTATGATATCGGCCGCATTCATAAAGTCCTTGTCTATGGTGATACTGCCCACGTAGTTAAGGTTGGCTTCGGTCACTACCGCCCGGTGAATTTTTGATTTCAACATGTAACGCATCATGTTACTACACCTCCACAATCAGGTTATCGATCAATCGGGTGGTTCCGAACCTGACGGCCATAGCGACCAGCACACTTCCATCGATCTCTTGCACGTCAGCCAGGCTAGCGGCATCATAGATTTCGGCATACTCTATTTTGGCTTCCGGACTGGTGCTGATAGTATGGCATAGAAGATCTTTTACCCTGCCTGCATTCCTTTCTCCCCCCGCGATAGCCTCCCGGGCTTTCTGCAGCGATTGGTTCAGCACCAGAGCCTGCCTCCTCTGTTCGGGATTCAGATATACGTTGCGGGAACTCATGGCTAATCCATCTGCCTCTCTCACGATAGGCACCCTTACTATCTGTAGGGGAAAGTTCAGTTCCCTTACCATCTTCTCGATCACCATGGCCTGCTGGGCATCCTTTTGGCCAAAGAAAGCCATGTCAGGCACACATATATTGAATAGTTTGCTGACTACGGTGGTCACTCCCCGGAAATGACCCGGGCGCGAACGGCCGCACAGTTTTTCGGTAATCTCACCGCTGACCTCCACATAGCTATTGTACCCGGGAGGATACATCTCCCGGATAGAGGGGGCAAACAGCGCGTCAGCACCGGCCTCATCCAGCAACCTACTGTCTTTGTGCAGATCGCGGGGATAATCCTCGAAATCCTCGCCCACCCCGAACTGAATTGGATTTACAAAAATGGATACCACGGTAATCTCACATTGCGAACGTGACTCCTTGACCAAAGAAAGATGTCCCGCATGCAGATACCCCATAGTTGGCACAATGCCGATGCTTTTGCCCTGTCTTTTGTGGTCCCGACACCAAGTCTGCGTCTCGTTTATCGTATTAAATGTCCGCATGGCACACCTCTATAAGTTAATATAGTCTTTCCAGCACATCGTCTTTGATGGTGTAGATGTGTTCGGGGCCCGGGAACGTACCTTCTTCCACTTCTTTCTTATATCCTTGCAGGGCCTCCATGATCATGGGTCCCAGATTGGTGAATCGTTTTACGAATTTGGGAATGTGCCCCTGGGAAATACCCAGCATATCATTGATGACCAGGACCTGCCCATCGCAATCCTTGCCGGCTCCTATCCCGATGGTCGGTACATTCGATGCTGCCGTGATCTTGGCGGCCAGGGCAGCGGGTACCCCCTCCAGCACTATGGAAAAGACCCCCGCCTCCTCCAACAGCTTGGCATCCTTTATCAGCTTGCGGGCGGTCTCCAGATCTTTGCCCTGAACCTTGAAACCGCCAAATTGATTAACTGATTGGGGCGTCAGACCGATATGGGCAACAATTGGAATCTCCGCATTCAAGATGGCCTTTACAACTGGTAGCCTTTCTTCGCCACCCTCCAATTTTACCGCCTGGGCTCCGCCCTCCTGAATAAGGCGCCCGGCATTGCGGACCGCCTCCTCTATCGAGACATGATAGGATAGAAACGGCAAATCACTGACCACCATGGCATTTTTTGAACCTCTGACCACAGCTCTGGTATGATGAACCATGTCATCCATGGTAACTGCCAGCGTATTCTCATACCCCAACTGTACATTGCCAACAGAATCGCCTACCAGGATCATATCTATCCCGGCCTGATCCACCAGGGTCGCTAACCCATAGTCATAGGCCGTCAACATGGTGATTTTCTCGCCCTTGGCTTTTTTCTCACGTATATTGGCAGGCGGCACTCGGGCCATAATGTCAACCTCCTCCATCGTTTCGCTGGGTTCTATTGTTAATGTCCGTTTCCGGTTCAAATAATTCCTGAAGTTTCCGCATCTTGTCTTCATTGATATTACCCTTGGCCGCCGCGATAGGAACCGTGTACAAACCGAGCGTCTTGTATAAATGAACCATCTCAGGGACCTTCTCCTGCATGCGTTCCAGATGCCTGGCCACAGTCGCAACATCACCTCGGGCGATAGGCCCGGTCAAGGCAACGGGTATACCTACCTTTTCGATGTTGCTGAGCGTGCCCCGCACCAAGGGCATCAAGGCTTGGCTAGACAGGTCGGCGGATATACCAGTGGCTTCCAACAGTCTGGCTCCCAGATCAATGAGAGCAACCAGGTAATTGGATACTACGCAGGCCCCCGCATGGTACAATGGTTTGGCATCAGCGGTGATAAAGAAATATAAGCCCCCCATCGCTTCCACTAATTGAGTCCCGGTTTCATGTGCCTCTTTATCCCCTTCTATGCTGAAAACCGAGCCGGGCAGGCTTTCTATGGCCCCTTCCAGGCTGGCAAAAGACTGCAGGGGGTGCAGCGACAGCACCCGGGCTCCGAATTTCCTGGCCATGCCCAGTATCTCCGCCGAATGAGCCCCACTCATATGGATGACGGTCTGCCCATTACGAAATGAGCTGCTATCGGCCAGATGCTCTGCCACCTGACCAATGGCACCGTCAGTGGAGGTAATGAATAATATATCCGCCGCCCGGGATAGCTGGCCGGGGTCCCTAAAAGCCCGACAGCCGGTTTGGTCCACTAATTGGGTGGTTGATTCGCAAACGACATCATATACTCCGGCCAGTTCATAACCCTGCCGGTTTAGAATCACTCCAATGGCGGAACCAACTTTTCCCGACCCGATAATACCTATCTTCACGGTCAAGAATAGACCTCCTCACTTAGAAAAAGGGTCGCAAAAAACTCCGACCCTCCCTGTCATTCCCCGTCTTGTTCTCGTTATTGAGATATAAGCAGTTCCTCAACAGGGGCGTCGAGGACAATCGGTCTCTCTATAGTTTTCGCAAGTCGCCCGTATCAGCGCTTTTTGTTAACCTTGTCAATACCTCCCCTATTTTCGATCCATCGGGAAATTCCAATTCCGAGTCAATTTCCGCGAGAGGGACCAGGACGAACAACCGTTGCATCAGGTAAGGATGAGGAACCTTCAGCTCCTCTTGGTCGATGATCTCCCTACCGTACAGGAGAACATCCAGGTCTATATTCCGGGGACCCCAGTGTACTTGCCTCCGGCGTCCCAATTTAATTTCAATAGCTTGAAGCTGTCGCAGTAATTCCAAGGGGTTCAGTTCGGTTTCTATCTCAATGACCTGGTTTAAAAACCCTTCCTGGTCTGTTTTACCCCAAGGGGAGGTCTCATAAAGTGATGACATCTCGCTTATCCTTACACCCTCAAGGTCCTCTATCAAAACCCGGGCCTGACCCAGGTTTATTTTCTTGTCACCAATATTCGAGCCCAGGCCGATGTATGCTTTGGTACTCATTTTTTCCCCTATAAACTAGCATACTCTCAGTTGGAGAGCAAGCCTTTATTCACGATGGCGCAATATTTTTACGGCAAAATAGTCGAATCTACCCTGCACGGGGGCTTCAGGTTTGAACACTGTCACCTCTATAGCCTGCAAAGGTGGAAATACTGACAAAAGGCTTTGGGCCACATTCTCTGCCAATGCTTCAATCAGGTCGAAGCGGGTAGCAGTCACCAAATCCTCAACCAAGCTGAAGACCCGGGCATAATCGATGGTGTCTGCTAAACGGTCGCTCTGACCTGCCTTGGTCAGGTCCACAAACATCTCCAGATCGACCTTGAAGTCCTGGCCCTTCTCTCTCTCCTGCTCATGCAAGCCATGGAAGGCTTTGAATGTAAGGCCCCGGGCAATTATGCTATCCATCCGCTGACCTCATTTCATCCGCCATTCGTACCGCAAGTTTGGTTTCCATGACGTCGTGCACCCGGACAATACTGGCACCATTCACGACTGCCATTACCGCTGCTGCCAGGCTGCCTTCCACACGCCGTCCTACTTCGAGGTCCAGGGTTCTTCCAATGAAGCCCTTGCGGGAGGCTCCCACCAGTATGGGTTGTCCCAGGCTGCGGAAATCGTGCAACCGCTTGAGCAGGGTAAAGTTCTGAGCGGTTGTCTTGCCAAATCCGATCCCCGGATCGATGATTACCCGGTCCTGCCCAATTCCGCCCGCTTGCGCTCTGTCAAATGCCTGCTGCAATTCCATGATGACATCATCGACAAAATTGCCATAATCCTGGTCGGCTCTGATTTGCAGACGGTTGTGCATGAGCACCAGACCAGCCTGCCACCGGCATACCACCCCCGCCATCTCCTGGTCCAATTCCAGGCCTCCGATGTCATTTATGATGTGAGCCCCGGCTCGCAAAGCCGCTTCTGCCACCCCAGCCCGGCAAGTATCAATGGATAAAATCAGCTTCTCCCCTGCCAGCCTCTCCAGCACCGGGATAATCCGCGCCAGTTCTTCGTCTTCGTCCACCATCTGAGAACCAGGACGTGAAGAAGCACCACCGATGTCGATGATATCCGCACCATCCGCCGCCATCTCCAGGGCATGTTCGACCGCCTGGTCGGCATTAAAAAAACGCCCTCCATCCGAAAAGGAATCAGGCGTAACATTCACAATACCCATGATTTTTGTCCGTGCTCCCAGTTCCAGGGAGCAGCCATAGGGTAATTGTACCGTCCATTGTGTTTTTTCCAGGTTGGCCAGGATAGTCTCGATGTCCTGGGACACAACCTTCAAGCCAAAGGGCTGGCGGCGCAGCTTTTCGGTTAACCGCTGGAATTGGCGCAGGGTCCCCATCACCAAAACATCATGGGTCCCCTGGCTCATCAAGGCTTCCTTGGCTACCGCAGCCTCTCCCCCCTTGGAGAGCATCTCCTGCTTGATTATATTGGCGGCCCGGTCGGGTATATGGCGTAATTTAATGCACCGCCAGACTCCCTTGGGAGCCATGTATTCCACCCCTGCCGGACTGGCGCCGATATCCTCCATAAACCGCTTCGCTTCTTGCTGATCGGAAATCAGCACTGCATAATGACCCTTCATTTCAACCCTCTTATGGATATTTATTAAACCAATCGGACCAGCCTGATAGGAACTGGATTGTCTTATTCCTGCGTGAGGGTGTTCAGTGGAGTCGATTTCATTATTTCTTCAAATTCATCGGCATCTATGGTTTCCTTTTCCATCAGTCTCGATGCCACCAGATGGAGCCGATCCATGTTGTTCTGCAGGATGGTCTCAGCCTTCTTGTAGCTGTTTTCCATATACTGCTTGGCCTCTTTATCTATTGCATAGGCAACCGCGTCGGAATAATTACGGTCCCGACTGATGTCTCGCCCCAAAAACACCTCTTCACTCCGGTGTCCGTAGGTGAGCGGCCCCAACTCTTCACTCATTCCGTACTCGATTATCATTTTGCGCAGAATGCTGCTGGCTCGTTCCAAATCGTTCTGGGCTCCGGTACTTATATCATGCAAAACCATCGCTTCCGCAACTCTTCCCCCCAGCATGGTA
>JAAYJY010000187.1 GCA_012522705.1 Syntrophomonadaceae bacterium
GCGTCGAGCCCCTGGCCGATATGGAATTGCTGCGTCTGGCCATGCCGCGGCGGGTATTCACCCTTTCCCAGGTGAAATACGCCATCGACCGCATCCACTGGCTGTATGAGAACCGGGAGCTGGTGGGCGGCCTCAAGTTTGTGGAAGAGCCCAGGATACTGCGCTTCTTCTTCGGGCGGCTGGCTCCGCTCTCCGATTGGCAGGAGAAACTGGTGGCCAAATACAAAGCCGACTTCGCCGACAGCCTGTAAGGTGTCGCGGGGACGGCTTGGACCGTTCAGGTGACACCGTCTTGATCTGTTTGAAGGACACCTTTTCTGGAATGTCAGGCTGAGCACTTTTGTGCCCCAATCAGAACAGCATGCCGATATAGGAGACAAACCTCCGCAAGTCACTGGCTCAAAGTGCTGTCAGCATTAAAATTGGCGACAGTCCCGGAACAACTGGTCTGGCCCCAAGTTATTGTCCGCGCCGAACTCAATGATCCTTCATCGCACCTGTGTATGCAGGTGCGATTTTCTTGTCGCTCTATCGCAAAAACTAATCCTGGATTCGGACATTTTATTAAGGAATCAATTTGCCGGGGAGGTGTTAAGATGTCCGATGCCAGACTGCAGATCTTGGATTAGTGGCCATCATAGTGGCAGGGCATGTAGACCTGGTCGGAAACCAGGGCGATACTATTGAACCCCACACGCCGCTGGCCTTAGGCCGTTGTGGTTTGCCCCACCCCATGCGGTTCTGCGACGGGATCGAGCCTGGTCCCATGAAGGTGTGCCAACGAGCCCAGGAAGTACTATAGATACAACAGGGGCTGGGAATGTATCCGGCCCCACCCTATTTAATTGACCAGTCCCCGGAAGGTTCTCATGAACAGCCCGTCAAACTAGTATACAATTAATACAAGTGTTAATGCCTTGAATCGACAAGGTATTATATTTTTGGGGAGGGACGAACAATGAAAACAGTTCTGGGCCTGGTGGTGTCCCACCGCAAACTGGGCAATAGCGAGATACTGGTCAAAGAAATAATGAGAAACATACCCGGGGAATGCCAGCGTCAATTGATCCGGGTCACCGATCTGAATCTGGAGTCCTGCAAAGCCTGCTACGGATGCCTGCAGCCCGATGCGGGATGCAAGACCAAGGATGATTTCAATTTTATCATGGATAGCATCAAGAAAGCCGACGCGGTGATCATCGGGGTGCCGGTCTACATCCTCGGGCCTCATGGCTATTACAAACTGATGCAGGACCGGATGGTGGGGGCTTACAATTATACCAAATATACGGCCGGCAAACCTTGCGCAGTGGTAGTGCCTTACGGGACCATAGGCTGGGCAGGGTATTCCAAGGCGGCGGCCAGTATCTTTCCCCGCACCCTGGAGATGAAGGTCATCGACACCTGGATGGTGCATGCCACCCTGCCGGCGGAATCGCTGCTCAATGCTGAAAATCTTGCTTATGCCCGGGAGTTGGGCCAGCGGATATTCAGCGGGGGAGAGTACCAGCCGGGTGAACGAGAATGTCCCCAGTGCGGTTCCGACCTCTTCCACCTGCTGCCCGGCAACAAGATCGTGTGCCCCATCTGCAGCGCCACCGGTGTCCTGGGCGATGACAATATCCCGGACTTCTCAGCCTCCGCCCACAACCGCTACGACCCCCATGAGATCGAAGAGCATTTCAACGAATACCTGGCCGAGATGCGGGCCCGTTTCAAGGCCGAGAAAGATATCCTCAAAGGGGTTCAGAAGGATTATAGAGAAATGGATTGGTGGATCAAGCCCTGACCTTGCGGTCCGTGATATGAGTGTCACTGTAAACGGAGTCAAAAGTCTGTAGCCTAGTGGATTTTGTCACTTGGAATTCGGTGAAGAGTCTCGCCGGTCTCGGAATGACTCAATACGAATTGTCTCCGGATAACAAAATTGTCACTCTGAACTCAGTGAAGACTCTCACCCAGGTCCTTCAGCTTGTCTCAATTTGGTGCAGGTATTACTCTGAACGCAGTGAATAGTCTCAATCAGGCCTCCATAAGGAGAATACATATTTGGCCCCAGTTTCAATCATTGGCTTCCATTACAGGCAGATTCGCCACCTGTTCCACCAAGGTATGGAAATTGGCGGTGAGGGCAGCGATGTCCTGGGGGGAGGCCTCGTCTAAATGCAAACCCACGCAGACCACCACTACCCTGTTGAAGCGGGCCGCCAGCTGCAAGGCTGCCGCTTTTGCCAGATCATCGTCTTTGTGCCCGGTCACGCAGATGACCGACGCCGAGGAGGAAATCCGGCTGCCCTCAGCCAGGCTGGGCCGGGGCACCGCCAGGGCCACGGCGCCGATGTGATAAAGGCTGCCGCCGCCCACCGTGACCGCCAGATCAGTTCCGTTTACCACCACTGTGGCCTCTACCCGGTGTCGGTCCTGACCGGCCTGGCAATGACATGCCTTCATCTGGGCGCCGCTCGCTGGATCGCCTTTATCCATCTGATTCCTTCTTTCCTGGCCATGGTTTGAAAGCCCCATGTTCCAAACCGAACTGCATCAATATCTTGCCGATCAAGTGATCGATCTGGTCCTGCAATGAATGGGGCGAGTTGTAGAAGGTCAACATGGGCGGGATGATGGCGCAGCCGTTGTCCGCCGCCTCCAGCATGTTTTTCAGGTGAACCTTGCCCAGCGGGGTCTCCCGCGGTACCAGCACCACCCGGCGGTTTTCCTTAAGGCAGACATCAGCCGCCCGCACCATGAGATTGTCGGCATAACCATGGGCTATCGCTGACAAGGTCTTCATGCTGCAGGGGATGATTACCATACCGTCAATGGGGAAGGAGCCGCTGGAGATAGGAGCCGCCAGATCGTTCATATCATAATAATGATCTGCCAGGGTTATCACGTCGTCCTGGATCGCCTCGGTTTCGTACTGGAAGGTGATCCGAGCGCCTTCAGAAATCAGCAGATGGGTCTCCACCGGATGTTCTTTTAATGCTTTTAACAGTTCCAGGCCCAACACCACCCCGCTGGCCCCGGAGATGCCTACTATAATCCTCATAGAGCAAACCGCCTTTGATTATATGATGTTCATCGGGTATCGAACCCATGTCTATTCAATATTTCGTGCTCATTACAGCATAATCGACCACTGGGCCTTCTTCAAGCCGGAGATACTCATCAGCCGAGAAGCTTTCTATCCCGGCAAATATCTTTGAACTGTTTCAACTATATTCCTTATAGAATTAACCCTGGTAGCCGCACCCATTAAATTTCCGTTTATACGGAAGTAGTCCACTATCGCGCTCACAATCCAGATTGGACTGATTGGGATTTTTAAGAATGCGGAATCCTCTCTGCACCTGCTATTTACCGGTTAGTCGGGACAGCCACGACTTGGGCCGGTCCTCCTGTTCCCGTTTCCACAGTCGGATCAACTCGTCTACCTGCTCATCCTTCTTGGCATCCCATTGTTTCAGCTTCACTTCCAGGGAATCGATCTTCTGACTTAACAATCGGTTTTGGGCGATCAGTTCATCGTTTTGCTCCACGATCCGGCGCAGCGAATTGTGGAGCTCGGCGTAATCCACGTTGGGCAGGGGAGTGGGCTCCAATGGCTGCAGTGATGTTTCCTGGCTCTCCTCCATATTGGCCAGGGCCATCCGGATAGCGGTGCTATTCAACCCCTTTTCATTCTTGAGCGTTAAAATCAACCGCAGGGTTTCCAGGTCCGATTCACTGTAGAGACGGTCGCCCCGTTCGTCACGTTTGATCTTGAGCCTCAGGGTGTGCTCCAGGTAGCGAAGGGTATGCTGCTCTATGGCCAGCATCTCAGCTACTTCACCAATTTTATAATAAATCGTTTCCATTCTGTCACCTTTCCAGGGGGTACTTCATAAGTTGTTATCAGGTGAGGCAGTTAGGTCCGAACAGGCAACCGGAGCCCTTCCGCCGCTTCACAAGTAGTTGTAAAGTAAGCCTAAAATGGTTCCCGGTTGTCAACATCCCTGTTAACTTGATTGCTAAGCTCATACTTTCCCCTTCTTTGGCTCATTATATAGTTCGGTTGATTAACAAGTTGGTTATCAAGTGCAATGTGAACCTCAACCTTAACCCATATATATGAGCACAGCCGCCCTAACATGAAAGGACGGCTGCTTTTTTTATTTGAAAGCCTGTCACTCTGCGCGCAGCGAAGGGTATATTCCCTAACAGACGATATCGTTTTACAAGTGGAAAGTAATTTACATCACAGACGCATTCATTCTGAAAGTGGAGAAGAATTTGCATCTATGAATTTGTCGGTCTTTAGCGGCCCTGGCGGAGGAAAGTATGGGTTGGTGGGGTCTTGCGGCGGCGGCGCATCTTGGGACGCCCAAAACGGATCAGCGCGAGGGGCAGTAGCAGGGCGGCCCCCAAAGCCCAGCGGGCTTCGCTGTATGCTCCATTGACCTGCAGGTAGGCGGCAGTCAGGAGAGCAAAGCCAAATAC
>JAAYJY010000188.1 GCA_012522705.1 Syntrophomonadaceae bacterium
CGGTGTTTGTGATTTCACAGCTATTCACTCCCCGCTCTCCAGAGAGAATAATTGCCTGCATTTTTAGGCGCAGGCAGCTCATATTCTCGATGTTCTTAAACCCGACCAAATATAGTAGTGTTTTTTTTCGCTTCCACTGTATCACCGGACCTGCTCCAAATACAACCAAAATATTGTGGGCGTGAACATTAGGGTTTTTTACTTGGTACCCCCTATTCCTGATCTTCGGCTGGCGATTGGGCTGGCTGGACCGAGAACAGCCAGGGAGATGGGAACGGTTCCATCATCTTTTTGCTGTTGACCCGGATCACTTCGACTCGAATGAGATCAGTGCGTTCCAAGTCGTTTTCCCGCAGCAACCCCGGCAGGGAGGCCAAAACCTCGAAGTCCAGGGTATAGATGACAAAACGCATGGCCGGATTGATTTGGCGCAGCTTTTTTATCTCGCTGCCGATGCGCGGGGAACCGACGATGAAGGCGATATCCGGCACCGGCAATCCATCCAGCATCCCATTGTCCAGGGAATCCACAATTATCACATTGTTCAATCCAAATTTCTCGATATTGCATTGCATGGTGGTCCGATCCCTGCGGTCATATTCCACCGCTACCACACAGCCCTCGGAAGCAGCCATGGCGGCCTCTACCGCAATGCTCTCGCCGGAAATAATGCAGACGTTGTCCCGGTCCCCCAGGTTGAGCTTATTCATTATAATGGCCCGTACCTCCCGGCACACATACTGGACCGAGCCCGGCGTGAAACGGCTGTTTTCAATACCTACCTGATAGTTGGTGGCCGCATTGGGATTCAGGACCAACATGGCGGCCGAAGCATTGATGCCCCGGTTTATCATCTCCGCCACCTTGTCGTGCTTCATCTCGCCCCGCGGCTCCGAGCCCTCGTTATACCAGATGACGCAGTCGCCCAACTCCGCATTCCACATATCGTAAAATATTTCCGGGTGCCCGGCATCGGTGAATACCAGTACCGCCCGGTTGGTCATGATGGTGGGGATCAGATTCTTGTTTTTGCCGGTAATATCCAGCATCTTCAGCTCGGCCAGGTTTATATCAACATTTCCCGAAAAATAATGCAGCCAGGATAAAATGACCTCGTTAGAAAATATGGTCTGTTCCACAGGCAAAACCCCTTCCTTAACGGTATAATACCATATCTGCCGGTGTCATAGAGTGTCGGCCCGGCTCAAGCGCCGCAGCGCTCCAGCAAGCGATCCCATTTCTGATCCACATACTGCTGGGCCTCTTCCAGCATCCATTCATTGCCGGGCTCGAACATGTGGCGGAATCTGCCCTGGGGACGCAGAAAATCCTCCACCGGCCGCTTTTTACGGGGCGTGTAGGTGAGGCGCCACACCCCTTCCTCCACTTCGAACAGGGGCCAGACGCAGGTGTCGACCGCCAGTTTGGTGATCTCCGCCAGCTTGGCCATAGGATAGTCCCAGCCCCGCGGACAGGGGGACAGAATGTTCAGAAAGCATGGACCCTCGGTGTAGATGGCGTTGTAGGACTTGCTGTGCAGATCCTTGAAATTGCCCAACGGGGCAGTCTGGGCAATATAGGGGATACCATGGGCCACCATGATCTCGGTCAGGTCTTTTTTGTTCTGTTTCTTACCCTGCTGCACCGAACCGACCGGGGTGGTGGTGGTGCGGGCGAAACTGGGAGTCGAAGAGGAACGTTGGATGCCGGTGTTCATGTAGGCCTCATTGTCATAGCAGACATAGACCATATCGTGGCCGCGTTCCATGGCCCCGGACAAGGATTGAAAACCGATATCGTAGGTGCCGCCGTCTCCAGCGAAGGTTATGAACTTGACCGTTCCCTCTGCTTTACCGCGGCGCTTCAAGGCATTATAGGCCGCTTCCACCCCGGAACAGGTGGCGGCTGAGTTCTCAAAGGCGGAATGGATATAGCTGTCGGTATAGGCGGTATAGGGATACATGAAAGTGGAAACCTCCAGGCAGCTGGTGGCATTGATCACGACCGCTCGGTCCTCGGTATTCAAAGCGCGCAGCACTCCCGACACCACCACCCCGGCCCCACAGCCGGCACAGAGACGGTGCCCGCCGGTGAGACGGACCGGTTTCTCCACTTGCCGCTTCAGATTATATACAGTGCTCATGCGTTATCCTCCTTTGACCTCTGGCCCATGTGGGTATATACCGGACCGGTCTCGCCGCTGGTCGCGATGTGAGCCAGACGGGCAAAAACCTTCTGAATATCCTCGGTCTTGACGTCGCGGCCGCCCAGACCGTAGACGAGGTTGATCAGATAGGGACGTTCCCGCAGATCGTATAAAGCGCTGCGGGTCTCGGCAAACAGCGGGCCGCCGTGGGCCGAAAAGCCTTCCGACTTGTCCATGACCGCCACCGCCCTGGTATGAGCCAGGGCCCGGGCCAGTTCCTCGCCGGGGAAAGGCCGGAAGACCCTGATCTTGACCAGCCCGACCTTGGCGCCTTGTTCCCGGAGTTCGTCAATGGCGGCTTTGGCCGTCCCGGCGGTGGAACCGATCAGCACCAGAGCCAGCTCGGCATCCTCCATCATGTACTCCTCGATAAGGCCGTAGCGGCGCCCGGAGATCTTTTCGAAATCAGCAGCCACTTCCAAAATGCGGGCTTTGGCGGCCTTCATAGCCTCGGCCTCCATGACCTTGTGTTCCATATAATAGGGACTTATATCATAAGGGCCTACCGCCAGCGGGTTCTCCTTCTTGAGCAGATAGTGCTCCGGCTGGTATTCGCCCACGAACTGGCGCACCACCCCGGTATCCAAGAGTTCTATGTTTTCCACGGCATGGCTGGTGATGAAACCGTCCATGCAGGTCATCACCGGCAAACGCACCGCCGGGGTCTCGCCGATGGGCATGGCCATCAGGAAATTGTCGTAGGCCTC
>JAAYJY010000189.1 GCA_012522705.1 Syntrophomonadaceae bacterium
AGACGGCTCCCGATCGCTTGATACCCGGATTGGAGATCAAGAGTAATCATATTACTGTTAACCGTCAGCAGGAAACCAACCTTCCCGGGATATATGCTGCCGGCGACTGCACTGGTGCTCCCTACCAAGTAGCCAAATCGGTTGGAGAAGGGCAGGTGGCGGGACTTAATGCCAGCAGATATGCCTCCCTTCATTCGGAATCGCCTCAAAATCCATAAACCAAAGGGATATTCGAGACCACTGATAAAGTACCCTTTTAAGCGACCTCAGTGAGTGCTTTGGTCCAATATTGTGGCTTAACCATCAAGCAACGGTCGAAATACTTCAAAATAAGTGCAGTTGAAGACTTTGAAGCGGATACCATCTTGGCTATCCGCTTTAAATTTACCGCCAGGACCGTTAATTTAGCCTGAATGCGGATACATCGCAGACCGAAGCATTTGGCTCGATCCAATCCATGGAATCTTTTCAGTTCTGCATTCTTGGGTTCAATCTTGGCTCGCTTTCGGTATTCTTCTTGGAATTCCGGGGTTTTGGCTCTTTGGCTGTATTCATACAATTCCGGGGTGTTTACACTGACTGTCAGCAGCTTGGCTATCCGTGTGCTTTTTCTTATGCATTCCGGGCGACGCGGGCAATTGCGGCAGCGCTCACGCTCGAAACCGTATTCCAGCAGCTTTTGTTTTTTGCCATTTCGATCATAAGTCTTGGCCTTTACTTTTACTGTTTCATTTCCCATCACACAAAACCACTGGTCGCGGTCCTTGTTGTAACTATACAGCTCTTCATCAATTCTGTAGGCACTGGCGCTTACCGGTATGTAGGCTGCTGCTTCCTTGGCTTCAATCACTTTCAGGAAATTGGCGCGAAAGTAGGCCTTGTCCCCATATACTCCGCTTATTTACAGCGCCGCATCCAAGGTTCTCTCCAGGTGCTCTTCAAAATGTCTGCCATCTACATAGGAGCCTGGTTCCACGGTAACGCTGGTTATCAGGCTGCCATCGATGGTCTGGCATATTTCCGCCTTGTAACCGTAAAATGATTGGCTCTTGCTTTTGTAGTCTACCCGGGCATCTTTATCTTCCAGGGAACGTATGCCCTTTTGCTCCATGAACAGGTTGCTTGCCAAGACTTCCCGGGCTTCCTTCACTGCCTGGACGACTTCTTCCCCGGTTTGCCCCTTAGCCTGGTCTATCACTTCTTCCAGGTATTCTTTCATGATCAGTTTGGCTTCCTTATGATCTTCTATCTGGGTATAGTCGGGTATATCATATTCTTCTTGCTTCATGGCTTTAAATATTTTCCGGTCCAATTGCTTCATGATGCGCTCGGGGATCTTCTTTATGGTGTTGGCTTCAATATGGGTGGTGTCTATCACAATCCCGTTTTGGCTTTGGATTATGCCTTTCTCTACACATTGCCGCACAATCTCGGTGATAATGGCATCCATGCTGACGTCTTTTAAGCGCTGGGTGCGGAATTTGGTCAGCAGGCTGATTTCCGGCAGGGGCTCTTCGGGATTTAGCCCTATGAACCATTTGTAAGCCAGATTGACGTTTAAATCCTGCACCAATTGTTCATCCGAAAGGTTGTAAAGATACTTCAGGATCTGTATCCTCAGCATCATTTCGGGTTCCTTGGCGGGTCGGCCGTAGTATTTGCAGTATGAGCTCTCCAGTTGTTTGTTCACGAATTCCAAATCGATGGCTTTATTTATGGTTTTGAGTATATGATTTTCCGGAATATTGTCATACAATAATGAGTACAAACTTAATTGCTTGGGACCAGTCCTGAGCACATGAAAACCCCCTTTGATTGGTGTTTGCGGTACATTCATTATATCATAAGGGGGCTTTTCATTGCGGTTTTATCGGCATTTCCTTGTGTTTTTTCTATTTTTTATGAGGTGTTTATCAGTGGTCTCGGATATTCCAGTAAATGCTTCATATAATATACAATTAATATACATGCAATCAGTACACCCAGAACCAGGTATTGCTAAGCAATGAGTTTCTTTGACAAGCGAATGTCATTAAGTATACCTAAATGCAGACAGATCAGTAACCG
Source organism: Syntrophomonadaceae bacterium (assembly GCA_012522705.1). Lineage (GTDB taxonomy): Bacteria > Bacillota > Syntrophomonadia > Syntrophomonadales > Syntrophomonadaceae > PHAA01. Next base: position 2,068 of record JAAYJY010000189.1, read on the forward strand.
GGGCAAATCGATATCTGATGGGGTAAGGTTAGCTAAAGCGCTACCAGGCTTGAACCGGGAGATGGCAAAGATATGGCGAGAAAGGCAGCAATTGTGAGAATGAGGTTGCACATGGATCTTAGAGAGGTATAAAATGCCTTTACAAGGGTAAAATAAATAAGTTATAATTCAGAAGCCTCCAAGACAATAGGATCTGAATCGAGATTAATAAAAATACTATAACATAAATCCATAAGTAATATAGGTAATATAGAAAAGAGTTTATACAAGGAAGGGGTTGTCACATTGAAGCATATTATCACCATCATCAAGCCCAATCTGATTAGGGAAAAAGACCAGATAAACTGTCGGGAATGTGCTACCTCATGCCAATCGGCTTGTAAAACATCGTGCACGGTAGGGAACCAAACCTGTAAAAAAGAACAGTAACTAGTTATCAGTAATTAGGGGGCAGAGCCCCCTTTTTTTGTTGGGTTTTTTCGGCTCTGAGGGGATGTCGGGGGAGGAGAGATAACTTGTTTACGCCGCAAGGCTTTGATTTTGATGCTGACTTGCATCTGTTTCGGCATGAGGGGATAAATATACTGCTGGATGTCAATAGTGGGGCGATCAGGATTCTGGATGATTTGGGTTATCGCTTTATTCAAACGTTGCAAGACTATAATGGTGACATCCATCGGGCATTGGACCGGTTGGCCGATGATTATGTTCCCGAAGAGCTAAGTGCTCTCCTGAAGGAAATGGAAGACACTTATGCAGCGGGGGCGATTTTTACCCGACCGGAGGCTCTTGTTGTGGATTGGTCTGATTTGCCTATCAAAGCGTTGTGTTTGCACGTAGCTCATGCCTGCAATATGAAGTGCCATTATTGTTTTGCTAGTCAGGGAGATTTTGGTTTGGAACCCCGGCTCATGTCATTGGCAACCGCTCAAAGGGCTTTAGATTTTCTTGTTGCCCGCAGTGGATCGGTTAAGAACCTGGAAGTTGACTTTTTCGGCGGGGAACCCCTGCTGAATTGGCAGGTGGTAACACAGATTGTCCGGTATGGGAGGCAAATGGAGCCTTTCACAGGCAAAAGATTCAACTTCACTCTCACCACCAACGCAGTCTTGCTCGATGGGGGAATCATGCATTTCATCATCGAAAACGATATCAGCATTATCCTAAGTCTGGACGGGCGTTGCTCCACCAATGACCAACATCGGATCATGAGTAATGGGGAAGGCAGTTACAGCATCATCTTACCCAAAATCCAGCAGATGGTTGCCAGGAAACCATTGAGTTACTATATCCGGGGGACCTTCACCAAACACAATCTCGACTTCAGCCGCGACCTTCAGCATTTAGTCGAGTTGGGATTCGACAATGTTTCTCTGGAGCCTGCGATTGGACCAGCTAACCCGTACACCATCCAGGATTCGGACCTCCCGGCGGTGCTGGCTGAATACGATCGCCTCACTGATTTGCTGTACACAATGCATCGCGGCGGCCGGGACATTAGTTTCTTTCACTACAACCTGGATCTGCAGAAGGGCCCTTGTCTGGCTAAGCGACTCTCGGGGTGTGGTGCCGGGGTAGAATACCTGGCTATAACTCCAGAAGGCGATATCTATCCGTGTCATCAATTTGTGGGGGATAGCCAGTTTGTCATGGGCAATATCGAGGACGATGAAATGGATGAAGCTGTCATCGCGAAATTCGCCGGCAACCGTTTGGCAGATAAAAGAACCTGCCTCATATGCTGGGCCAGGAATTTCTGTGGAGGGGGTTGCCACGCTAACGCTTACCATGTCAATAATGATATGAATGTCCCCGATGCGGTCAGTTGCACTATGCACCGGAAAAGAATCGAAGGAGCTATATACTTTGAGGTGATCAAGAACCTGCATGGAATTGCAGGTTAAAGAAAGAAGCAGGATTTTTGGCAATAGCTGTAGAAAAGATTGCTGATTATATTTATGATGGAGAGATTTTATGGAGAAATTTGCGAGATATTGGAGATTTGGAGGCGGCGCTACATTAGTATTACTGATAATCGTTGGGGTGTGGTGTTTTGGGGTCAGAACCCCTGCCTATTCGATTTCGGTGGATGGCAACAAAGCATTGGTTGTAGCCAGTAAAGCTGATGCCAGTCAAGCCATGGCACAGTTGCCAAAAAGTGAGATTATCAAAAGGATTGGCGTTAACCGGACTTTTGCCGACCGCTCGGACCTACTGGCTGGGGATGAGGCATTGGCAATTCTGAACACGGCCCTGCAGCCAAAAGTAAATGGTGTTGTCATATCCGTCAATGGTAAGACCGTCCTTTACATGGAGAGTAAAGAAATGGCCCAACAGATGCTGGATAATCTGCAGCAGGAATACTCGACGGTATCTGATCGAGAAAACCTATTGGCGGTTGGTTTTGCCGAGGACGTACAAATTGTTGAGGGCAGTGTGGTGGCGGCATGGGTAACAGATCGGGACGATGCCTGGAACATTATCAAGCTTGGAACCGTGACCCCTCAGGTTTACACCGTCAAAGAAGGTGATTCTCTGTGGAGCATCGCCCGGGCGCACGACATGTATGTGACTGACATAGTGGCCAGCAACGGTATCCAGGAGGATAGTATCCTGAATTTGGGTCAGTCGATAATACTCAGTAAGCCTACTCCGTTGATTACGGTGGTAGCCCAGGTAGAAGGAAATGAGACAGTAGTCATTCCATATAAGACCATCACAGAGAACGATAATTCGGTAAATGGGATTAAAACCAAGACCGAGGGACAGAACGGGGAAAAATTTATCGCTTATACGGCAACTCTGCGTAACGGTATAGTGGAGAATAAAGAGATAATTGAGGAAAAGGTTGTAAAGGCTGCGGTAGACAAGGTACTGGTCAAGGGCCGATCGGTTCAGGTAGCCTCACGCGGTAGCGGAGGCGTAAGCACTGGGAAGCTTGCTTGGCCGGTCAGCGGTTCCATCAGCCAATCCTACGGGAACGGTCACACAGGTCTGGATATTGCTGGACCAACTGGTTCAGCAATCAGTGCCGCCGATGGAGGGGTAGTAACGTTTGCTGGTTGGCAGGGCGGCTATGGCAACTTCGTAATTATAAGGCATGGCAATGGAATGGTGACCCGCTATGCCCATTGCTCCAAATTGTTAGTCAAGAGCGGACAAAAGGTCAGCCAAGGCCAGACCATAGGCTTGAGAGGTTCAACCGGGCGCAGTACCGGTCCTCACCTTCATTTTGAGGTTATGGTGGGGGGATCCTTCCGCAATCCAATTAACTATCTGCGATAACTATTAAGCCGGGAACTCTGATCTGATAAGGGTCAGGGTTTTTGGTTGTGCTTGGAGAGGAGCATTAAACGAGGATGTACGATGTAATAATTCTGGGCGCGGGACCGGCTGGTCTGACAGCTGCCATTTACACCGGTCGTGCTTGGCTGAAAACACTGGTGCTGGAATCAGCGATGATAGGCGGCAACGCTGCCATAGCGGATAATATCGACAACTACCCCGGGTTTCCGTTTGGCATATTGGGGGGGGAGCTTATGGAAAACTTCCGCCAGCAGGCTGAGCGATTCGGCGCTGAAATAAGGATGGAACAAGTGATTTCGGTAGTTAATGCACCCGAGGGCAAGAAAGTTGTTACCACGGACAATGAATACTCAACCCGGGCAGTTATAATTGCTACTGGGGCTCGGCGCAGGGCTTTGACGGTGGAGGGAGAAAGCGAATACCTAGGACGCGGATTATCCTATTGCGCTACTTGTGACGGGGCCTTTTTCCGCAACAGCGTGGTGGCAGTGGTGGGAGGCGGTGAGTCAGCCCTTAAAGAGGCCCTTTATCTTGCCGACATAGCAGACAAGGTTTATATTATACACCGTCGTGAGGAGTTTCGGGCTAGCCCCATTTCGGTGGACAAAATCCGCAATAACAGCCGCATAGAATGCAAACTCAACCGGATAGTGACCAGAATCGAAGGCGACAGCGTAATGCGGGCGGTAATCCTTCAGGATGTCGCTACCAAAGAAGAGGAAACACTGAAGGTTGAAGGCCTGTTTGTAAGCATAGGGCTGGTTGCTGACGCCGATTTCGTAGAGGGTTTAGATATCACCAGCGACGGTTATATCTTTACCGACAACGATATGCGAACCTCGATAAAAGGGATTTTTGCGGCTGGAGACATCCGCGACAAAAGGACCCGCCAAATAGCCTCAGCGGTGGGCGATGGAGCTCAGGCAGGAGTAGCAGCGACCGAGTACCTTAAAGAATAGCAGTGGTACCAGTATTTGTTCAGACCCAAGCCCGATTATCCATTGTATAATCAATGGGTAAAGGGAATGAGGGGAGAGGGGTTCCATGCCCGCAGCCAAACCGTCTGGCTATGTGGCGTTCATGTTGTTCGCAATCGCTTTGGTCTTGCTGAGTTACTTCCTTTTTAAGAATGGGGGTTCCTTAGCCCAGATCAAACAGGGCTTCTTCCGCTTCATGGTGGGGCAGGAGACCAGTCTGCGCACCGGAACATGGGAGAAATTCGAGACACCACATTTTAATATTAAATATCAGCCGGTGGATGAATATTGTGTAAGCTTGATTAGCGAGGCAGCCGAGGAGGCATATATCAAGGTTAGCGAACAGATGGGCGGCAGGACACATTTCCAGTCCATCACCATCGTGGTATATCCAGATAATGCGAGTCTGGCCGCCAGCTTTGGTTGGGATAAGAATGAAAAAGCGCTTGGTGTCTACTGGGGCGGAACCATACGTATTCTTTCACCACATGCTTGGTTGGCTAATCCCGGGATGCAGGAGCGCTTTTTCAAAGAAGGTCCCATGGTTCACGAGTTAGCCCATTTGATGGTTGATGAGATGAGTAGGGGCAATTATAATCGTTGGTGGACAGAAGGCGTAGCCCAGTACACGGAGAGAATAATCACGGGGTTTGAGTTTTCCAGCCCCTTCCGAAAAAGGGGAGATCTTTATTATTATCAACTGGACAATCTTGAGAAAAACTTCGACCGACTGGAGCAAGCGGTCGCCTACTGGGAGTCTCTGCAGGCTGTTGATTATATAGTCGGGGCTTACGGTGAGGATAAGATTAACCAGATTTTAAATCGATTGTCCAAGGGTGATACCATGCCACGAGCCCTGGAAAATGCCTTGGGAGTTGACTACGCTATTTTTTCCCTGGACTTCTATCGATACCTGGAAGACCAATAGGGTGAGGTGTTTATTTTGCAAAAAAACTTAGTTATCGAAGGTGGACATCCTCTTCGGGGCAAGGTTAAGATAAGCGGTGCCAAGAATGCCGGGCTGGTTCTGATCGCGGCTAGTATTATGGCTGAGGGCGAAACCATTTTGGATAATGTCCCCCGCATATGTGATACCGAGGTCATGGTGGAAATGCTAAATGAGATGGGGGCGTCAGCGCACTGGCGGGAAGATGGCAGTCTATCCATACACCCTCCCCAACACGGGATGAAACACCGAACTCCTCTTGAGCTATCGAAGAAATTGAGGGCTTCTAATCTGTTCCTAGGTGCATTGTTGGGACGCCAAGGGCAAGCTATCGTTGCTTTGCCAGGGGGATGCGATATCGGGTCCCGTCCCATGGACCTACATGTAAAGGGGGTACGGGCTTTAGGCGCTGATATCCAGATCGAGCAAGGCTGCATTTACGCACAAGCGCAAGAAACCTATGGAGCTAGAATCTATTTAGACTTCCCCAGTGTGGGGGCAACGGAAAACCTGATAATGATGTCAGCTAAAACCCCCGGAATGAGCATAATAGAAAACGCTGCCAAGGAGCCGGAGATAGTCGATCTGGCAAATTTCCTGAACTCAATGGGCGCTAAAGTGAGAGGAGCCGGAACGGACGTAGTCAAGATAGAAGGTGTGGCTCAATTGAAGGCAGGCCGGTATTCCATCATACCCGACCGTATTGAAGCCGGCACCTACATGATTGGAGCAGCCGTATCCGGAGGTGAGGTGCTGGTAGAAAACGTTATACCTACTCACCTGCATCCGATAATAGCAAAACTCCAGGAGACCGGAGCTCTAGTGGAGGAAACCGATCAGGGGGTTTTAGTTAAAGCCGGCGAGCGGGTGCATAAAGTTGATATTCGAACCTTGCCATACCCGGGTTTCCCTACCGATATGCAATCACTTATGCTGGCTTTATTGTCGATCGCAGAAGGGACCAGTGTAATAGTAGAGAATGTGTTTGAAAACCGCTTCCAGATCGTGGATGAACTTAATCGGATGGGTGCCAAAATTAGGATAGAGGGACAAACGGCTATCGTAGAAGGAGTTGCATCGTTATATGGCGCCACGGTTAGGGCAACCGACCTGAGGGCCGGTGCGGCACTAGTGCTGGCTGCCCTGGCCGCACGCGGTGAAACAGTCATTGAAGATGCCATCCATATATTTCGGGGATATGAGAACATAACTGAGAAGTTAAGGGGCTTGGGTGCTCACATTAAATAAACGATCCTCTCATAACCCATTCATGCCAATGGAGCCAAGTGTGGTTTTGCACCATCTTGGCTTCTGCTGTGGAAGAAGCTTTATTTTGTGGATATCATGGGATAGACTCTTGATAAGACAGGAGGGGCATGTGAAATACAGAATCATATCGGTTGGCAAGATCCGTGAACCCTTTTACTTGCAAGGCGCTAATGAATACTTAAAGAGGCTCAAGCCCTACACGGCAATAGGCCTGACCGATGGATGGGAAGAGAAGATCAGCCCCAATGCCGGACCTAAGGATATCGAGAAGTGTTTGCTCAAAGAAGGGGAACGAGTCCTAAGTCGGTTGGGCGACAACGAATTACTGGTTGCCTTCGACCCCATTGGCCAGATGATGACTTCCGAAGAATTCGCCCGACAAATAGAGGAGTGGAATCACTCAGGACGGAATCGAGTTAATTTGCTGGTGGGGGGAGCCCATGGCCTTCATGCAAAGGTAAAAAATGCGGCCGGGTGTCTTATCTCCTTTTCCCCTATGACTCTGCCTCATCAAATGGCCGTGCTAATCCTCACGGAACAGATCTATCGCGGATTCAAGATATTGAGGGGGGAACCCTACCACAAATAAACATTTCTCTGCTCCCCGCACCAATAGACATAATCTGCTATTTTATCCACATGGATAAAATGCGCTAATAGAATCATTATAATATTTATAGAAGACCCCGTTTACGTGAGAGGGTAAATTAGCCTCTCCCAAGATACTTAAGTGATATCCTTGAGA
>JAAYJY010000016.1 GCA_012522705.1 Syntrophomonadaceae bacterium
CCTCAGCCCCGCTAAAGACCCCGCATCTGTTACTGATATAGCAGGTGATTGGGCATACACTCATATCAGGTTACTGCTTGAGAAAGGCATTATAGTTGGATATGGAGATGGCACCTTTCGTCCCGAACAATCAATTTCTCGCGCTGAATTTGTAACCATGATCAATCGTGCCTTTTATTTTAATACCGCTGCCAGTATACCGTATAGAGATGTGTTGCCTTGGGCTTGGTATTATGATGACATTGGTAGAGCTGTTGAAGCTGGTTATCTTCCTGATGTTTTTGGCAATAGACTTCTTCCCAACCAATACCTTACTCGTGAAGAAGCTGCTTATATACTTGCTGTGGTTTTGAAAATGGATATGTCGCAGCGTAGCACTTTGCCTTTCATTGATGCTTACAATGTTTCGAGCTTCTACAGAAATGCGGTTATGGCAATGGTGCGTACTGGTTTTATGAGTGGATATCCAGAAGGGGTGTTAAGGCCCCAACAACCTATTAGTAGGGCCGAATCTGCCGTGCTAATTAGCAACGCATTGCAATTGAATTCAATTCCTTATGCAGGATATGATGTCAAGGACTATGGAGCCAAAGGCGATGGAGTTAATGACGATACGCCGGCCATACAACGGACCATTGACGATGCGTATGCAAACGGTGGCGGCACTGTTTATATCCCAGCTGGGACCTATATGGTCAACATAGATGGGTATACTGCGGTAAATGTAAAAAGCAACATTAAAATAGTTATGACCGACAACACCACACTGAAGGCTATCATACCCATGAATGGAGTTATCCCACCAAACCATCCCATCCTCAGAATAAGAGATGCTTCCCATGTTGAGATTAGAGGTGGACGAATTGTCGGCTGTAAGAAATACTACGACGGTAAATACGGAGAATCTGGGCATGGTATTTCTGTGCAGGGAAGTAACAATGTCCATATTCAAAACTTCTATTCTGCCTGGAATTGGGGTGACGGGATTTTTGTGGGCAATAGTACATTGAGGGATTATTCTGAAAATGTCTTAATAGAGGATTTTATATGTGAGTATAACAACAGGCAAGGCATTTCTGTAGTAAGTGCCAAAAACCTTACTATCAGAAAGGGAACTTGCCGTTATACTTATGGGTCCAATCCTCAGAGTGGAATTGACTTGGAGCCATATAGCCCGGACCAGGCATATCTGGAGAATATCTTGGTTGAAAATGTGTATTGTCACCACAATGGTACTGAATGCAAAAAAGATCATTGCTGGGGAATATGTATAGCACTAGGTCACTTTGAGAATAACGTTCACCCCTTCTCGGTAATCGTTAGAGACTGCAGATTGGTGGATAATGGCAGAGGTCGTGACAACGAGCAGATGAACTATGAATTGATTGACCACTATTTAACTAGTCCAAACTGGCATGGCACCATAGAATATTCAGATATTTCGTATAAATAGATAAACGAGTATTCAAATAGCGTAGCGTAGCTCACTGTTGTTTTCCGGGCGCAACACTATACGGGAGCGCACCCATTGTCATCCAGAATTACACAGAGATGTAATATTAAAGAGGCATGCTGTTCGCTGATAAAATGAAATACTGCGAAAACAAGAGTAATTTGAAGTAAGGAATAGCTTATTAAGGAAGGTGGAAGATGTGAAAACTAACGTGTTAGAGTACCTCAATAATACCATGTTGCATCACAAGGATAAGACTGCTGTGTTAGATCAAAACGGCAGACTGACCTTCTGGGAGCTGTTTAATTGTGCGCAAAAAATTAGCCAGGTTATAAAACAGACTGCTGATGTTATCTGTAAACCCATCGGAGTATTCTTGCCCAAGAGTGCTGATAGCATCGTTGCCTTCCTGGGCATTTTGTACAGCGGCAACATATATGTTCCGATGGATACGAAAGCGCCTGCGGCACGAGTTAGAGGTATAGTGGAGAATTTAGAAAATCCGATAATTGTCACTTCACTGGAACATTATGATGCGCTGCTGGAGAGCGGGGTACAGAGTCAAAACCTAATAAACATTGAACAAGCCTATGATGACGCTATGGATATTGACCATGATAAAGTGCTTGCGTATTCTGAAACCATAATCGACACTGATCCTGTCTACATTATTTATACATCGGGTTCTACCGGTATTCCCAAAGGGGTTGTGGTATCGCACCGCGGGGTGATCGACTACATTGACTGGGCGGTTGAATGTTTTGATATGACGGGCAAAGAGATCATAGGCAGCCAGGCCCCGTTCTATTTCGACAACTCTACCCTTGATATCTATCTCTGCCTGGCAACTGGCGCAACCCTGGTGCTCATACCTGAACAACATTTTGCTTTCCCGATAAGACTGATGGAGTATGTGGCGGAGCAGAATATCAACTTCATATTCTGGGTGCCCTCGGTAATGATCAATGTGGCCAACACCCGGGCGTTGGACCATGTCCGGGTCGATTGCCTGGAGAAAATACTCTTTGCCGGCGAGATTATGCCCAACCGTCATCTTAATTATTGGCGGCAATGCCTGCCCGACGCTCTGTATGCGAACTTGTACGGACCTACCGAAATAACCGTGGATTGTACGTATTATATTGTACAGAAGGAATTTGACGACAATGACAGACTGCCCATCGGTTTTCCCTGCCGCAACACCGATGTCTTGATTCTAACTGAGGACAACCGGGAAGCTGGTGTTGGTGAGCAGGGAGAGCTATGTGTGCGGGGTACGTCCTTGGCCTTGGGGTATTGGAACAATCCTGCCAAGAGCGCTGAGGTGTTCACCCAGAATCCGCTTAACAATAATTATTTCGACCGCATATATCGAACCGGTGATTTCGCTTATGTGAATACTGAGGGGGAGATCATCTTTCTAGGGCGTAAAGACGCCCAGATCAAACATATGGGTTATCGTATCGAACTTGGAGATATCGAAACGACTCTGTTAAGCCTCGAAGGGATTCATAATACCTGTGTACTATACAACAAGGACAGACAGGAGATAACCATGTTCTATGAAGGAAGTTCGGAACTGACCAAAGCACAGATAAGGAAAGAGTTGGTTCCACTTCTGCCCAAGTACATGATTCCTGCCAAGATACACCGCATGGACAAGCTGCCCATGAATAAAAATGGTAAGATTGATCGTCCTCAAATAGTTAAGGATTGGTTCAAGGAGTGAAACGTTTAATTTCGAAACAGCAGAGAGGTTCATACATAGTAGGATTAATTGCGCAGAAATAGTACCCATATTATGTTATGTAAGGTACAATCTAATCGGGCCCAAACTTTAAACAAATCAAGCCAAATTACTATAGAAGGCAAACTCGTCGAAAGGCGGGGGCGCAAAGCTACAGGTCTAAGACTGCAAAGTTATGACGGCTGGGTTGCAAGAGCGGAAAACGGATATCAACCTGCCTGGCACCTGCCTGTGCAGGTTTTATATTGCAGGACTGAGAAGTTGTGCACAAAGCTATAAAGTACAAGGAAGGTTAATTATCGTGGAGAAATTGTTGGAGATCTTGTATGAGATACGACCGGAAGTAGATTTCATGAACAGCAGCGATTTTGTTGAGAATCGTCTTTTGGATTCGCTGGATATCGTGGTGTTGGTTTCTGATATCGAAGAAGCATTTGGGATCAGTATTGATGTGAATGACATTGTACCGGAGAATTTCTACAGTCTGGAAACAATCCAAGAACTAATTGAGAGAAGAGGTGGCCAGATTTGAATTTACAATACCAGGGTAAAAGGATAAGCGGGGTCCTGGCGGTAGTACCCCGCAACGAAGTGAAATTCGATGATGAAGTACAGAACTATAATTTCTCGGTCAAACAATCCATGAAGCTGAAAAAAATCATGGGTTATGACAAGCATAGAATCGTGACGGAAGGAACCCGCGTTTCCGATCTGGCCATATTCGGTTTAAAATACCTGTTGGACGAAGGTCTGATAAAGAGAGATGAGCTCGACGCTCTGGTCCTCATGACTCAAACCCCCGATTATTTAATGCCTCCCACCAGCAACGTCATCCAAGGGAAGTTGGATTTAAAGCCAAACATGGTTTGCTTGGATGTAAAGCAAGGCTGTGCTGGTTATCTGGTGGGATTAATGCAGGCGTTCAGCCTGCTGGAGCAGGATGCTATTAATAAGGTTGTCTTGGTAAACGGTGATGTGCTGAGTCGCAAGACTTCTCCACAGGACCGTAACACCTTCCCCTTGATCGGAGATGGGGCAGCGGTCACCATTGTAGAAAAGGATCCTGAAAAAGACAGCCAAATATTTGCCAATATCAGGATGGATGGGAGTCACAGAAATGCTCTGATTATCCCTGCCGGAGGCTTAAAGATGCCTTCTACTCCTGATACGGCGGTTATGGTGATGGATGAAGAAGGCAACTCCCGCAGCCTTGATCATTGGTTCATGGATGGCATGGCAGTATTTAATTTTGTGGTTAATGAAGTTCCGCCCATGATAAAAAGCCTCATGGATTTTGCAGGAACTGGATTGGAAGCAGTTGAATACTTCATGTTCCATCAGCCCAACAAATTCATGTTGCAGAGATTAGCAGACAAAATGGGTGTCAGCTATGATAAGATGCCTTACAATATCGTGGAACACTTTGGCAATTCCAGCGGCGCGACGATCCCCACCAATATGGCATTCAACCTGGGTGACAAATTGCTGGACAATTCATATTTGACCTGCCTGGCTGGTTTTGGGGTAGGGCTGACAGCGAGTTCCATGCTAATGGGGATAGGCCCACTAGATTTTTGTCAGATGATCGAGTATTAAGGCAAGGAGGGAATCGCATGGAAGACTTATACACTGAGTTGGCTGAAATACTGGAGGTAGATGAGGTCAAACGGGAGGATGAGCTGGAGGATTTCGAAAACTGGGACTCATTGACCATACTGGAAGTAGCCTCGATGGCAGACGAAAAATACGGAGGCACCATCGAGAGTAAGGAAGTCAAAGGGCTCATTACGGTTGGAGATTTGGAGGACTTGATTAAGTCTAAGATGTAGTGCTATTAGCAATGAAAGGGGAAGACCATATGAAAAGACTGTTGATAGTCGGGGCTGGAGACTTGGGCCGGGAAACCTTCCAATGGGCTCGGGATATAGAAAAACACGCCGGTAATAAATGGGACGTGATTGGCTTTTTAGATGATGACCTCCATGCTCTGGATAAATACAATAAAAGCGATCGGATACTGGGGACAGTGAATGATTATGATCCGCAGCCCAGTGACGAATTGGTAGTGGCGATTGGAGATCCCGCCACCAAGACTGATCTTTATCAGAAACTACTGGCTAAGGGGGCGGTATTTACCACTCTCATCCATCCTACCGTATTGTTACCGGATGAATACAGCATTGGCAAAGATGTCATCATTGGCCCCGGATCAATTGTTTCCATAGAGGTTACCATCTCTGATTGTGTAATTGTAAACACCTTAACCGTAGTGGGTCATGATGTAATAATCGAAAGCGGCTGTGTGATCAGTGATTATTGCGATCTGATGGGTCATTGCTATCTCGAGGAAAATGTATTTCTGGGCAGCGGAGTACAGATTCTTCCCAGTGTCCGGGTCGGCAAAAATGCCAAGGTGGGCGCGGGCAGTGTTGCTATCAGAAGGGTCAAAGCTGACACCACCGTTTTCGGGAATCCGGCCAAAACCATTTATAGTCCCCAAAAATAGTAGCATCTCAAAATGAAGCCAATCTCAAATAGGAATCAAAGGGGCATAGCTATGAATATACTCATTTCCTGTCCGGGAATGATGTTTGAGACCGTAAAGCTACTGAGGCGAGAATTTGCTATGGCCGGCTTGGGAACCATAGCGGCCGGCAACTCCCATCAGATCGCTGGCCTCTATGCAGCTGACAGGGCTTACATTGTACCCTCCGTTGGTGAACCAGAATACATACCGGCCTTATTGGAGATATGCCGGCAGGATGACGTCAAGGCTATCATTACCTTTTTGGATAGAGACATAATCACACTGGCGGAGGCAGCACCGGAGTTCCGTGCCATAGATGTTGAGCCTATGGTGGTTAGCTTAACCGCTGCAGAAATCTGCGACAACAAATACCGAATGTTTGAGTTTTTGTCTGCGCATGATTTTAAATGTGCCCTTACGATATCTTCACTGGGAGAATTCCAGAGGGAACTTGATCGGAATCATATTGAATACCCGGTATTTGTTAAACCAGTGGTCGGTGATGGGAGCCGTGGCTCCATGAAATGCCACAATATGGATGATGTCATTCTTGCCCGGGGCGGTTGCACCGATATGCTGATCCAGCAGTATCTTGATGGTTCTGAATACGATGTCGACCTCTACGTAGATACCATAAGCAAGAGAATGGTGTCGGTATTTGCCAAGGAGAAGCTTTTAAAGGTTATAGGCGGGACTGCCACCGGGATTTCGATGCACGACAAGGCGCTTTTCGATTTAGTCGAAAGACTGTCCCGGGAGCTTGGATTAACGGGAGCGTTGAACATCGAAGTTTTTAGGGTAGACGGAGACTACTACGTTGGAGAAGTAAACCCCCGCTTTGGAGCAACCTATATAGGGGCCTACGCTTGTGGAATCAACTTTGCCCCGTTAATCATTAACAATATCAACGGCAGGGAGAACCTGCCCCAATTAGGTGATTACCAAGACGGGATCTGTATGATGAAATACCCGCAGGTATTGAGGATAACCGCTGATAATCAGGGATTTGCCTCCATATAGGTTGATTTTAAAAGAACTAATGTAATC
>JAAYJY010000190.1 GCA_012522705.1 Syntrophomonadaceae bacterium
GATTAAGGGTCTGGTTGGTGGCGGCCAGCACCTTTTCCAGTTCAGGGATGGCCTCAGGCCCGAAAACCGGTTCGGTGCCAGCCTTAATGGCCGCCAGGGTTTCCTCAATGGGCACTACCCGGAAGGTTCTTTGCTGGCCGACATAGTAGGGGTGGATGTAGGTGGGTACGTAATTTACCCCAGTCAGAACGGTCCTGTCCTCGGTGAGATATTTGCTGAATTGCAGGTTCAAGACCACTCCGCTGTTGCGTTCCACTCCGTTCTGGTTGCCCATGGAGTTGCCCATGGAGTAGATGACAAACTTGTCCTGGCCGTTTACTTCCATCACTTCCATGGGCTGAATGACATGGGGATGACTCCCGAGGATCACGTCCGCCCCCTTTTCAAACAGTTCCCGCGCCATCTGGCGGTGGGATGCGGTGGGGTAAGGGCTGTATTCCACGCCCCAGTGGAGGATGAGCACCACCAGGTCCACCTGGGGACGCAGAGCGGTTATGTCTTGAATAATCTGCTCTTTATCCAGGAAGTTGAAAAAGTAAGGCTTGCCGGCCGGGACTGGTATGCCGTTGGTGGAGTAACTGTAAGCCAGGTAACCGACCTTGATCCCGCGCAGGTCTTTGATGAGATAATTATCGCGTTCCGGCTGGGTCTTGAAGGTGCCGGTGGTGTCGAGGCCGGCTTGGCGCAGGGTGTCCATGGTGCGTAGGGCCCCCTGGTAACCGCGGTCCAGGATGTGGTTGTTGGCGGTTACCACCAGGTCGAATCCGGCATTCTTCAAAGCCGGGGCGATAGCGTCAGGGCTGTTGAACAGGGGATATCCGGTGTAGCCCGAGGATGGGCCGGCCAGGGCGCATTCCAGGTTGACCGAGGCATAATCCCCGGCAGTGAGGAGATGTTTGATGGGGGCATAGAGGTGGTCAAAATTGTAACCCCCGCTTTGCAGTCCGGAAGCGATGACGGTATTATGCATGAGGATATCGCCGGTTGCCACCAGGTTGATTGTGGCGGCGTCGGCCATGACCACCGCCTGGTCGGGTTCAGGAATAGAGAAGATAATATAGCGGCCGCTGTACATGCGGCTGCTGACCGTAGCCAGGGCGCCGTTCTTGACAAACATGGTGGCCGCCCCCATCTGCTCCTTATAGGTCCAGCCTCGGGAGACCATCATATCGATCAGACGCTGGTTGCCATCAATACTGCGAGCCAGGTATTTCTCCGTCTCCCCTGGTATCGCGGCGATATTGGCTGAACCAGTTTCCAATTGCCAGGCCGCCGCAGTATAGGGCAGGAGATTGCCCTCCTGCTGGTAGAGGGGATAGAGCTTGAACCAGGCCAGGCCCAGCAGCAACAGCAGGATAATGGACGCGGGTATAAGTTTACGCAAATGAGAGTCCCTCCTGACAAAGAGTGGCATATCACGGTTTTGATGAGTTTTCATAGCAACCTCTACTATTATAACTCATCAGGCTAGTAGAGAGGAATTTCTGCGAGGCCAGGCCATGGAGCAGACTGAAGGTGTCAGAATGCAGAGGCCACGAGGCGGCAGCACTGCAGGGTTATTGTGGCCGAGCCAGGGGCAAAAAGTGGTTCCGTATCGCGAGGCCCAGTATTGTGCTTGCCCGCGCACTTATGGTTGGATAAAATAAGTTATGGCCGGTTAGAAACCCGGTCAAATAAAGGGATGGAGGGAAGAGCAAATGGCCAACAAATACCGGTTGGATAGAGATGATACAGTCCTGGTCATCGTTGACCTGCAGGAAAAGCTGATGGCGGCTATGAAGTACCGCGAACAGGTTTACGCCAACACCCAACTGCTGGTGGCGGCAGCCAACCAGATGGGCATCCCGGTCATCGTCACCGAGCAATATCCTCGCGGCCTGGGGCCTACCGTCGGGGAGATAAAGTCCAGTCTGGCAGAATATACGTGTCTGGAGAAAATTAAGTTTTCGGCTTTCGATGACATGAAGGATAGCCTGGCAGGGACCAACCGCAAAACCGTCCTCATGACGGGCAGCGAGACTCACGGCTGCGTATTCCAGACCACCCGCGACCTCATCGAGGCCGGGTATAGTGTCCACGTGGTCAAGGATGCGGTCTGCTCTCGCTTCAAGAGCAACTTCAAGAATGGCCTGGACTTGATGCAAGGAGCCGGAGCGGTGGTCACCAATGCGGAGACAGTGGTATTTGATCTGATGGCCATAGCGGGCAGCCCGGAGTTCAAAGTCATTTCCCCGCTGGTGAAATAAGGGGAATTTCCTTGACAAATCTGGTCCCGACCCATAAAATAAGACCTTGGGCGCATTAATGAAGTAAACCAAGGGATACTAAGAGAACCTGCGTTAAATGCGGCACTACGATAGGTAATGCCGTTAATTTTTGCTTATTTATTAAGAGGAGTGGAATCTTCACATGTTCAAGGAATTAAGAAACATAGGAATAATTGCTCATATCGATGCAGGCAAGACCACTACCACCGAGCGGATACTCTATTACACCGGCTTGACCTATAAAGTGGGGGAGACCCATGACGGGGCCAGTGTCATGGACTACCTGGATGTGGAAAAGGAACGTGGCATCACCGTGACCTCCGCAGCCACCAAGTGTAGCTGGAAAGGATTCAGCATCAATATCATCGATACACCCGGGCACGTTGATTTTACCGCCGAGGTGGAACGGAGTCTGCGCATCCTGGATGGGGCCGTAGTCATATTCTGCGGCAAGGGCGGGGTCGAACCCCAATCGGAAACGGTGTGGCGCCAGGCTGACAAATACCGGGTTCCCCGGATTGCCTACGTGAATAAGATGGATGCTATCGGGGCTGATTTTCACCGGGTGGTGGAGCAGATCAAGAAACGCCTGGGCGGCAACCCCTTGGTGCTTACCCTGCCGGTTTTCCAGGAAGAGGTGTTTACGGGAATAATCGACCTGATCAAGATGAATTATCAGACCTTTTCCGGTAGTCTGGGCAATGAAGTCAAATATACCGCCATCCCGGAACAGTACTTGGAGCAAGCCCGGCAATGGCGCCTGGAACTGGTGGAGGCTTTAGCTGCTACCAGCGAAGAATTACTCGATCTGTACTATGATAATCAGCCTATCGACGACGACCAGTTGGTCGCAGCTATTCGCACCAATGTCATCAATGCCAGCATGGTCCCGGTGATATGCGGCAGTTCCTACCGCAATATCGGAGTCCAGACCTTGTTGGATATGGTGGTCAATTACCTGCCATCTCCCCTGGACGTAGAGGCGATTAGGGCGGTAGATGTACACAGTGGGGAGAAGATGGAAATCCACCCCCAGGATGATATCGTTTCAGCTTTGATATTCAAGATTGTCAGCGACCGTCATGTAGGGAAACTCGCTTTCACCCGGGTTTATTCAGGTTCAATAAAAGCGGGCTCCTATTTTTTCAACAGCACCAAGGGCAAAAAGGAGCGGGTTGGGCGGATAGTCAAAATGCACGCCAACCACCGTGAAGAGATCGAGGAAGTGAAGGCCGGGGATATTGCCGCCCTGATCGGGCTAAAGGATGTCGGCACCGGGGATACCATCTGCGATGAGACCAGGCCGGTGCTGCTGGAATCGATAGAATTCCCCGAACCAGTGATCCAAATTGCTATCGAGCCGCGTACCCAGGCTGATCAAACCAGGATTCCCGAGGCTCTGGCCAAGATCTCGGCAGAAGATCCGACCTTTAAGATGGTCTACAACAAGGAAACCGGTCAAACCCTGCTGTCCGGCATGGGTGAATTGCACCTGGAAATCATCGCCGAGCGCCTGGCCAAGGAGTTTCATGTGGGCATCAATATCGGCCAACCCGAGGTAGCCTACAAAGAGACCATCTCCAGGAACGCCCAGCATGAGACCCGCTTTGTCAAGCAGACCGGCGGCCGGGGTCAGTTTGCCCACTTGGTGCTGCAATTGGAGCCCGCGGAAGGTTTCGAATTTGTGAGCAAAGTGGTGGGCGGAGC
>JAAYJY010000191.1 GCA_012522705.1 Syntrophomonadaceae bacterium
AGTGAACAGCGGGAGGTGCTCAAGGTCAGACCGGGCATCACCGATTACGCTTCGATCTACTTTATGGACGAAGGTGCCCTTTTGGAGAAGGCGGCTGACCCGGAAACCTATTATATCGAGACTATCATGCCCAAGAAGATAAAGATGAGCATGAGTTATATCCGCCGGATGACCCTAATTAATGACATGAAGGTCATTTACCTGACCTTTAGCAGCATCCTGACGGACTGAGGTGACGATTGAATGCGGGCAGTCATTTTAGCGGGCGGAAAAGGGGTCCGCTTAAAACCATACACCGTGACCCTGCCCAAACCGCTGGTCCCGATCGGTGAGGAACCGATCATGCAACTGGTGCTGGCCAACCTGGCTAACCAGGGGATAAAAAGGGTCGATCTGTGCGTCAATCACATGTGCGACCTGATCAAGGCGTACTTTGGAGATGGCTCCCGTTTAGGCCTGGATATCCACTACTCGCGGGAAGAAAAACCGTTGGGCACGGTGGGACCACTCAAACTATTGAAGACTTTGCCCGTTCATTTCCTGGTCATGAATGGTGATGTTCTGACGGATCTGTCCTTGCGACGGCTTTACCACGAGCATGTGAATGATGATGCGATCATGACCATAGCCACATTCAGACGTAAGACCACAGTGGAATTCGGGGTCATCAAATTTGGCGATGACCATTATGTGCGGGATTTTACCGAAAAACCTGAATATGACGTTAGTGTCAGTATGGGGATATACATATTTAACCAACGGGTGCTCGATTATGTGCCGGAGAACACCTACTTCGGTTTTGATGACCTGATGTACGAATTGCTGCGAGCCGGGGAAAAGATCAAGGTGGTGGAGCATCACGGTTACTGGCTGGATATCGGCCGGCCCGAGGATTATGAAAAGGCCAACAATGACATGGCCGGGTTGTTAGGGCAGATTTGTTTTAAGGCTGGCAGCCAGTAAATGGAGGATAAACCCTATGATGAAATGGACAGTCCCACTTTTTGACCTGCACTTTGGGGATGAAGAAAAGCAGGCCGTAAATGAGGTGCTGAACTCCAAGTGGATCTCGTCGGGCAGTAAGACCGCCGAATTTGAGGAGCGTTTTGCCGCCCTGACCGGAGCGGATTATGCCGTGGCCGTCAACAGCGGTACAGCCGCATTGCACTTGGGAGTACTGGGACTGGGAATCGGGCCGGGGGATGAGGTGATCGTCCCGTCGCTGACCTTTGCGGCCACCGTTAATTCCATCTATTATACCGGCGCCAAGCCGGTTTTTGCCGACATCACGTCTATCGAAGACCTGACCATTGCTCCCCAGGATGTAATTCGCAAAATCACGGGCCGCACCAAGGCTATCATGGTCATGCACTATGGCGGTTTTGCCTGTGCCATGGATGAGATAATGGAGATCGCCCGGCACCATGGGTTGGGAGTGATAGAGGATGCCGCTCATGCGCCCGGGGCTATCTTCAGGGGACAACACCTGGGCACCATCGGGGATGTGGGGGCTTTTTCTTTTTTCTCCAATAAAAATATCACTACCGCGGAAGGCGGGATGCTGGTCACCAACAACAAAAGGATCGCCGAACAGACCCGGCTGCTCAGGTCCCACGGCATGACGGTGTCCTCTTATGACCGGGCCCAGGGGCATGCCAATCGCTATGACATCTTCCAGGTGGGATTCAATTACCGCCTCGACGACATCCGGGCCGCCATCGGAGTGGTGCAGCTGGACCGCCTCGGGGAGGACCTGCGGCGGAGAAGGCGTTTGGCGGCAACATACCATAAAATCCTGGCAGGTTTGGAGGGTATTACAGTGCCCTTTGATGATAAAATCGACATATCATCGAATTACATACTACCGGTCGTATTAAATAATAGGTGTCCTATGGGCAGGGACGAGTTCCGGGAGCGGTTGGAAACCGGATACGGGGTTCAGACTAGTATCCACTATCCGGCGGCGCATAGATTCACCCCTTATCGGGCTTTGCCGGCGGACCTGCCAATGACCGATTATGTGGTGGAACACGAGATGACCCTGCCCCTTTATTATGAGATGACGGAAGAACAAGTGGGCTACGTATGCCAGGCCTTGAAGGACACTTTGGCGGCAGCCGCGCCTTCAATGGATTCTGATGTGGAGAGAGGAGTACTGTTTGAACTCAAGCATGCCTGACAAAAGCACCAACCTGGTCAATATGAATATGGATCTGCGCAGCCTCCTGCTGGTATTGAAGAAGAGGCTTCTTTTTATTGTGTCGTTCACTTTACTGTGCGGATTATTAGCGGCATTGAGCAGCCTATTCCTTTTGACCCCGGTTTACGAAGCCAAATCCCTGTTGATGGTGACAGTAGCCTCGGAAAAACTGCCCCAGGCCACCCTGAATCCCCAAACCCGAACTGAAACGGGTACCGTACCGATGCCGGTATTGACCATGAACACCTATTTGGAGCATCTGAAAAGTGAGGATGTGATGAATAGAGTTCTGGCCGATGTAAATGTACCGGGACTAACTTCAGGCAAGCTCAAAAACATGATAAATGCCCGCATAGTCAAGGATTCCAACCTGATCGAAATAAAGGTGCAAAACAGTAATCCGATGCTGGCCGCCCAGGTAGCCAATACGGTGAGTGATCAGTATCAGCAGCTGATGGATGAGCTCAACTTCTCATCCATAATGGTTCTGTCATCGGCCAACATTCCCACCGCCCCGGTCAAACCCCATAAGACCCTAAATGTCGCTATGGCGTTATTATTTGGGGTGATAGTGGCGCTGATCGCGGCCCTGGTTTTGGAATACATGGACAACACCATCAAAACCCCCGAAGATGTGAACCGGCTGGTGGACCAAACGGTGCTGGCGGTGATCCCCAAAAAGAATGGTCAGAAGAAGACCAAGAAGCCGGACGGGATGGCCTTGATCACCTTCGAGGATCCCAAGTCGGTAATATCGGAAACCTATCGGGATTTTCGCACCAATCTGGGATTCCTGGGCCTGGATAAACCTTTCCAAACGATGCTGGTCACCAGTCCGCTGGCCGAGGATGGCAAGTCGACGGTGGCGGCCAATCTGGCTATCGTGACCGCCCAGGCCGGCTACAAGGTGATGCTGGTGGACTGCGACCTTCGCAAACCCGTGCTTCACACTGTCTTTAAAGTGCCTAACAGCAAAGGGTTTACCGATTGCATATTCAGCGATACCGACCCTATGGATGCTTCCCACTCGATGGCGGTCAGCAACCTCACGGTGATGACCAGCGGCAAGATTCCGCCCAATCCTGCCGAAATACTGGGTTCGGAGCGAGTCCCGAGGTTATGGAACCGACTGAAGACCCGCTATGATTACATCATTATCGATTCGCCGCCGCTGTTGGCGGTGACCGATGCCAGTATTCTAGCCGCCCAGGTGGATGCCACCGTGCTGGTGGCCTCATCCGGAGTCACCCGCCGGGACCTGGCCCTCCAGGCTATTGAGAAACTGAAACGGGCCAAATCCCGCCTGTTGGGCGTAGTGCTGAACCAGATGCCGATCGACAAGAAAAGTTATTATGGGTCTTATTATTGAGCGATACAAACGGACAGGTGCATCCGGTATTCCCTTACAGGCTGGCATCCTCTGCTGACTGGTTACGAATCATGGAGTAGACATAGATAATAATGAACATCATCTTGTTATCGGGTGGGTCCGGCAAAAGGCTGTGGCCCCTATCCAACGAAACGCGTTCCAAACAGTTCCTGAAATTGCTGCGCAATAAAGAGGGCCAACCGGAATCCATGGTCCAGCGAGTGTATGGCCAGATCAAAAGTGCGGGTATCGACGCCAATATCGTGGTAGCCACGGGCAAATCCCAGCAGGACTCCATATATGCCCAGCTGGGCCAGGCCGTAGACGTGGTGCTGGAACCGGAAAGAAGGGACACCTTTCCCGCCATAGTATTGGCCTGTGCTTATCTGGCCGACCGGAAGGCCATGCAACGGGATGAGGTGGTGCTGGTCCTCCCAGTCGATCCCTACGCTGATTTGGGCTACTTTGAGGCCCTGCTGCAAATGGAACTGCTGATCGTCGAAGGTGCGACCAACATCGCCCTGATGGGGATCATGCCGACTTACCCATCGACAAAGTCTGGGTATATCATTCCCCAACCGGACGGAGCAGGGGTAGACAGCTTCCAAGAGAAACCGGATGAGGCCAGCGCAGCAAAACTGATCGCCGCCGGCGCTTGGTGGAATGGCGGGGTTTTCGCTTTCAAACTCGGCTATCTGCTGGACATCTCCCGCCAATATATACCGGGCACCACATTTGCAGAAGCGGAAGGCCAGTTCGCCACGTTGCCCAAGATCAGCTTTGACTATGAGGTGGTGGAGAAAGAAGAGGCCATCGCTATGGTCAAGTATTGCGGCACCTGGCGGGATCTGGGGACTTGGAACACCCTGACCGAGGTTATGAACGATCAGGCCATTGGCCGGGTCATCCTGGCGGACAACTGCGAGAACACCCACGTGATAAATGAACTTGGCATCCCGGTCACCGTGTTGGGGACCAAAGATGTGGTGGTGGCGGCCAGCCCGGACGGGATACTGGTCTCCGACAAGCACCAGAGTTCCTATTTGAAATCTTACGTGGATGGTATCGACCAGCGCCCCATGTATGAGGAATACTGGTGGGGGGATTACAAGGTCCTGGACTACAGCAGCTTTCCCGATGGTGCGATGACCCTGACCAAAAAGATGTTCATTAAATCCGGCCAAAGCACCGGAAGCCAGTCTCATGCCTGGCGGGATGAGATCTGGATAATTCTCGACGGGACCGGCGAACTGCTGATCGATGGGCAAGCCCGATCAGTTGCACGCGGGGATACTGTCTACATTAAGAATGGCCTGAAACACGCACTCAAGGCACTAGCTGACATTCATCTCATACAAGTACAAATCGGTATTGAGTTAAGCGAGACCGACGTTGAATTCTACGATGGGGAGCAGCAATAAACTGCGAAGCAATATCTGACGGACTGCGATAGATGTAAGTGATCCCGGGCACCCCGGATTTACCTTAACAGGAGGGTGTAATTCATGAAGATCACCGTTATGAGTGCCTATTTCGAACCGGAAATCACGCCCTATACCCATTTGATCGCCGACTTGTGCCGGGACTGGGCTTCGTATGGAGCCGAAGTAACGGTCATAACCGGGATGGCTTCCCGGGGCCTCGATGAAGCGACACGTCAGGAGTATTTAAACCGGACCGACGAATACCTGACCCCGAATATACGCGTGCGGCGCATTGGCCCTAAGTCCAAAGAACCCTCCCAATTGTGGGCCCGGGGACTGCGCTATCTTTATCAAACCCATGTACAGTACAAAACTGCCCGGGATACTGATACCGATGTGTATTTCATTGGCAGCACCCCGCCATTTTTGGGAGTGCTGGGAACGTGGCTCAAGAAGAAAGCGCCGACCCTATACACCTTACACGATATATTCCCGGACAGCCTCATAAACACCGGCCGATTCAAGGAAGACAGTTTGATAATCAGGCTGGGCCGGCGCATGGAGCAATTCACCTACCAACAGAACAGCCATATTCACACCATTAGTGAGGATTTTAAAGAAATACTAGTAAGCCGGGGTGTGCCAGAGAACAAAATCAGCCTGGTTTACAATTGGATCGATGAACAAGTGGTCGTTCCTATAGAAAAGAAGGACAATATCCTCATTTCGAGGTATGGAATCGACCCCAGTAAGTATATCGTGACCCACTGCGGCAATATCGGGCATTCACAAAATCTGGAGATGGTCGTGGATATTGCAGCTGAATTGGAAAAAGAGCTGCCCGATCTGGAATTCATCATCATTGGCGATGGCGGCACCAAAAGTGACCTGGAAAGATACGTCCAGGATAAAGGGGCCGGCAATGTCAGGATCCTTCCCTTTCAGCCATATGAGGATATCGCCCATGTGATGAGTCTCGGTGATGTATCGTTGGTGTGTTCCAAGCGCAATGTAGGCACCAGCTCTTTTCCCTCCAAGACCTGGAGCATCATGTCGGCGGCGCGGCCAGTCATCTCCTCATTTGATCTAAACAGCGAGCTATGCACGATAATCAACCGGGCCAACTCTGGTCTCTGCAGTGATGCGGAAGATAAGCAGGGCCTGAAAAACGATCTTTTGACACTATACAATGATCGCCCAAGGGCAGCGGAATTGGGCCAAAATGGCCGGCAATACATAGAAAAGAACTTGACCAGAAAAGCAGCGACAAAACAGTATTACGATATATTTACTGCCTTGGTTCAGGCAGAAGGACATCAGGCTGCTGGCAGAGTAGCAGAGCATAGCAAAGGGATTTCCAGTTGAGGGTGCAGATTCTGTCGGCGCAGTTCCGTCGAGTCGCCAGTTTTATATTTCAAAGCACGTTTTAAGAAGGGGGATTTCAATTATGAAAAACGTTCTTGTATGTGGGGCCGGAGGGTTTATAGGCAGTCATCTGGTCAAACGGCTAAAAGACGAAGGCTGTTGGGTGCGGGGTGTTGACCTGAAATATCCTGAGTTCAGCGAGACCTTGGCTGATGACTTCGTCATCGGCGATCTGCGGGATCCCGTATTATGTTCGGCCAGCGTCGACCGGCCATTTGATGAAGTCTTCCAATTGGCCGCTGATATGGGAGGGGCCGGTTTCGTTTTCGTCGGTGATAATGACGCAGCCATCATGCATAATTCGGCCATGATCAACTTGAATATGGTAGAGGCATGCCGATTTGCCGGAGTGAAAAGAATCTTCTATTCATCCTCAGCATGTATTTACCCGGAGCGCAATCAACTAGACCCGGATAATCCGGTGTGTTCGGAAGATTCCGCTTATCCGGCCGCGCCGGACAGCGAATACGGGTGGGAAAAGCTGTTCAGCGAACGGCTGTATATGGCTTATGTACGAAATTACGGGATGGTGGTCCGTATTGCCCGTTATCATAATATCTTTGGCGAGGAAGGAACCTGGACCGGCGGCCGCGAAAAAGCCCCGGCGGCTCTATGCCGTAAGGTAGCGGAAGCCAAAGACGGCGGCGAGATCCAGATGTGGGGCGATGGTCTCCAGACCAGGTCGTTTCTCTATATAGATGAGTGTATCGATGGAACCTTAAAACTCATGCGCTCTGACTTCATGGGACCGGTGAATATAGGTTCTGAAGAAATGGTGTCCATCAATCAGCTGGCCCGGATGATAATGGAGGCCGCCGGCAAAACACTTACCATTGATCACATCCCCGGTCCGCAGGGAGTAAGGGGACGGAACTCGGATAATCGACTCATCATGGAGGAATTGGGATGGGCCCCGAGTCAGCCGCTGCAAACGGGTATAGCCAAGACCTACCGGTGGATAGAGGAGCAAGTGCGGAATCAGGATCCCGGCAATGCTTAAGCAGGCTGTGTTGCCTGGTGCAGGCCTGGTGCTATGGGCTGAAACAGATACTGGCGTGATTGTCATTCCCGGGATAGAGGACGATTATGGTTTTGAATGAGAATCCTATAAAAGCACTGCTGATTTCCAACTTGCCTCCACCGGCTTCGGGGATAGGATCTTGGACCAAGAGGTATTTGGAATGGGCAGAAACAAGCCATAATCTCAAAGCTGAGGTGGTCAATACCGCTGTTATTGGCAACAGGGCCATCAACATTACCGCCGGACGAACATTATTGGAGGAAGTTAACCGCACCGTAAAGATATTAAGGGATTTGCAGCATAAACTGCTCGCATACCAGCCAAACATTGTTCACCTTAATTCACCATGTGCCAGATTTGGTATTATGCGGGACTATTTGTGCGCCTTAATGGTGAAAAAAAGAGGCATCCCCATAGTCATTCATTTCCATTGCAGTATTGAAGATCAAGTCAATGGCAATAAGGTGCAGCTTTATTTTTTAAAGAAACTAGTGAATATTGCCGATGAGTTACTGGTCCTCAATACTCCCTCCCGGCAATTTCTAAAGAAAACGACTGATAGTGAAAGCATATTGGTAGCCAACTATATTGGCGCGCGCTATATGATCAATCAGCCCAAAAGTATCTCTCCAGAGATAAAAACGGTTCTCTTTGTAGGTCATGTGATCAAGACCAAAGGCATCATGGAATTGATAAGTGC
The DNA here is from genome assembly GCA_012522705.1 of Syntrophomonadaceae bacterium. Taxonomy (GTDB): domain Bacteria; phylum Bacillota; class Syntrophomonadia; order Syntrophomonadales; family Syntrophomonadaceae; genus PHAA01. The sequence continues at coordinate 8,140 of JAAYJY010000191.1, forward strand.
CGCCCAACACCTGGCTGAGATCGATTTCATCCTGGCAGGACCTGTCTCTCCACAAATATCCGTTCTTTCAATCCCCGCTAATATCAAATTGTTAGGCCAGGTTGATGAATCTGTGGTTCGAGAAGTTTTGGATGAGGCCGACGTTTTTTTGTTCCCGTCTTACACTGAAGGTTTTGCGGTTGCATTATTGGAGGCCATGGCCAGGGGACTGCCGGTCATTGCGACTCCGGTGGGTGCGAATAGGGATATGCTGGAGGAGCACGGAGGAGTATTGGTGCGGGTTGGCAGTGTCGAGGATATTGTCAACGCTGTCAATGACCTGGCTCCAGTTAACAGGCGAGAAGCAATGTCCCATTGGAATGTCAAGAAAGTGGCAGCAAAGTACACGATCAATAATGTGATGAACGATCTTATTGGAGTCTATAGGGATGTAATACATGCAAGACAGGGTGGATGAATCCAAGCGGCAATTGTTTTAGGCCCATCTGGATCAACCCGGGAATAGCTTTTTATGAAGAATGGAATGGATGACTGAGACGCTATGGAACGAGTATTGAATATCATCAGCAAAATGAATGCGGATGGCGCTGAAACCTTCCTGATCCGACTGATGCGGTCCATAAACAAAGATAGATTCATGTTTGATTTCCTGGTTTTTTCCCAAGAAAAAGGCTTCTATGATGATGAGATATTATCTTTAGGCGGAAAGATCTATTATGCTGAAATGAAAAGCAAGAATCCCCTAAAGAGTTTTTACGATATATACAGAGTTATCAGGAAGAACGAATACCGGGCTGTTTTACGAGTATCAGAACACTCTCTGGCGGCGGTGGACTTGTTGGCAGCGGCGATTGCGGGAGCCCCGTTAAGGATGATCAGGTCCAGCAATTCCGGAACCGACGGGGGCTCCAGTTCCAAGATGATTCACCTCTTGTTCAGGCCCCTGCTAAACCTGGTAGCCACTCAGAGGCTGGCGCCTTCCAATTCGGCGGCAGTCTGGATGTTTGGGAAGAAGAACACTGAAAAAGCCGCGGTTAAACTAATAAACAATGGCCTGGACATTGACCGGTTTGTTTTTGATATCGAAAAGAGACAACGGTTAAGGGCCGAGATGGGATTATCCGATAATTTTATAGTGGGACATGTGGGGCGAATAGCTGCCCAAAAGAACCATGAATTCCTGTTGGATGTTTTTCATTCGATCAAGAAAAAATACGATGCCGCCGTGTTGTTAATAGTCGGCCGCGTGGCTCAACCCGAGATCGAAATATCCTTGCAGAATAGAATTGAAAGTCTCGGATTGACCGACAGCGTCGTGTTTGCAGGAGTTCGTTCCGACGTACCCGAATTGCTTATGGCCATGGACGTTTTTGTATTTCCATCTTTATATGAAGGTATGCCCAATGCGGTGATTGAAGCGCAAGCTACCGGCCTGCACTGTATAATTTCCGATACCATCACCAGGGAGGTAGGATTTACCGATCTGGTCGAGTATTTGCCGCTGAATGATCCCCATAATTGGGCAGAGCAGGCCCTGCAGTATCAAAGCGGCTATGTGCATAGAAATATGCGGCAGGAATTCATTGAAAACGGCTATGACATTCAGTCTGCCATCGCATGGTTGGAAGATTACCTGAGTTCCCGGCTGCAATAAGCCCGGGAAATTAAATCAGGGGGAGTATGGGTGGATTATCCGTGAATTGTATGGGAATCAATTATGAGGGTTAGAAATTTTAAAATACTGCTTCCTTTGATAAAAATTAGAAGATTGGCTCTATCCAATTGGTATAATCACGCGGGTTGGAAGACCCAGAAGAAGTATGTACTGTTTGAATCAGATGATTGGGGCAGCATTCGGAATTCTTCTCCGGAAGCCCATCAAGCCCTGATAGATATAGGCGATGGCACCGACCAGGATCCATTCACCCGTTATGATGCCCTGGCCAGCGACGATGACCTGGAACTGCTCTTCGATGTGTTGACGGCATTTCGGGACTGTCAAGGGAATCACCCCATAATCACGGCCAATTGTGCCGTCGCTAATCCGGATTTCGATAAAATCAGGGAATCGAATTTCGAAAAGTACTATTTTGAACCATTTACGGAAACCCTGAAAAGGCACAAATCTCATGAGAACTCATTTAATCTATGGCAAAGCGGGATGGATGCAGGGATCTTCTATCCTCAACTTCATTGCCGCGAGCATTTGAACATAAACCAGTGGTTATCTGACCTGCGCGATGGCAATAAAGGACTGCGCTTTGCCTTTGACCACCATATGATCAGTGGACGCAGCGCAATAACCAAGAACAACAAATTTGCCTACATGGATGCCTTTAATTACTGTGGCTCACAATCCGACCATGTCTTGGAGGAAATAGCAGCCGATGCAGTTGCTCTATTCAAGGAGATCTTTGGGTATGAGTCCAGGTCTTATATTGCCTCCTGTTATGTTTGGAGTGATTCTCTGGAGAGAATCCTGGCCCAACACAAGATCGAATTTATCCAAGGCGGTAACTACCAGTTACTCCCCACCGATAAGGGTTATGGCCATTTCCAAAAGAAAACCAACCGGATAGGGGACAGGAACAGATATGACCAGTTATATCTGATCCGGAATTGTCATTTCGAGCCTTCGATGGGCAAAGGATCACATGAAGTTGATCTGTGTTTAGCCCAGATCAACAATTCATTCCGGTGGGGGAGACCAGCGACTATCTGCACCCATCGTTTAAACTACGTCGGTTTTATCAACAAACTGAATCGAGACAGAAACCTGCCCTTACTCGACGAGCTATTGAGTCAAATCTTGAAACGATGGCCCGGTGTCGAATTCATTACCTCGACCGAGCTGGGGGACATAATCAGAAGAGGAGAAGTAAGATGACAGGGGATGAATTTGCCGGTTTGCATCGGGATCTGGGCCTGCAAGTGATCAACACCGGCGCCTGCAACTGGATAATAAATGAGAACAAGACCGCTTTATCCTGTCCGCCGGAGATGGTGGTTTTTCCAACCGATGAAGAGATCACCCGGGTTTTTCGGCAAGGGGTAAGGGCTATCTCTTTCCGGACGGAAACAGAAGAAAAAAACTTCTTTGAATACTTGTACGAGGGTGTCACCTACAACCTGGAGCAATTTGATCGCAAGGTCCGGAACCGGGTAAAAAAAGGACTGGGCAGCTGCCAGGTCATAACCCCGGACCTGGCCGATCTCATAACCCAAGGCTTGAGAATCAACCAGCAGACTATCGAGCGCCAGGTGCGTGACGAGCAACATCTTACCAGCCCGGAGCTATGGGAGAGGTTCATCACAACAC